>NZ_JBHXTJ010000001.1:0-268064 GCF_042677525.1 Streptomyces sp. NPDC127114 | reverse complement strand
CCCCCCCCCCCCCCCCCCCCCCCCCACCCCCCCCCCCCGCCCCCCGGCATACCCCCCGGGGCCCTCCGCGGGCCCCCCACCGCCGGGTCCCGCCGCCGACGAAGACCGCCCGTCGCGCCCCGAGCGGGCTGCCCCGAGGACCACGGCGAGGCGGCTCATCTCCTCACCCCGGCCCACGGGTTCCCGACGGGCCGGGCCGGTGCGGGCGTGCGGATCCGTCATCCGCCTCCCGCTCCGGCCCGCTCGGCGGCGCGCCGGGGACGACGATAGGAAGCGGCCGGGTTCCGCTTGCAGCCGTCCGTTTGGGGGGCTTGCGGGGAGGGGTCACCCGGCGTCGAGACTGTCCTCGCGGACCCGGCGGGCCAGGTCGATCTTCGTGTACGCGGGGCGGCCGGCCTGCTGGTACTTGGCCTTGACCCGGTCGAGGTAGTCCTTCGCCGTGTGCACGGTGATCCCGGCGCGCCGGGCGGCGGACTTGAGGGTCAGGCCGGACGCGTAGTCGAGCAGGATCTCCCGTTCGCGCGGCGAGAGCCTCGGCCGGGAGGGGCTGTCGTCATGGGCGCAGGCGAAGGCGAGTTCGGGGGAGTGGGCACCGTGTCCGGCCACCACGTCCTTGATGGCGGCGACGAGGGTCGGCAGGTCGTTGTCCTTGGTCAGATAGCCGTCGGCGCCGGCCCGCAGGGACTCGATGACCCGGGTGCGGTCGGGGACGGTGCTGATCATCAGGACCCGGCTGCCGGCGGCGAGCAGCCGCCGGATGTTGTCGGCCGGGGCCGAGTCGTCGCGCAGTATCAGGTCGAGCAGCACGATGTCCGGCGGCGCGAGGCCCGGCGGAGCGGTGTCCGGTGGTGCCGTGTCCAGCGGCGCCGGCCCGGGCGGCGCGAGGCCGGGCGGCGCGAGGCCCGGTGGTGCGACGTCTCGTGCCACGAGGTCGGGCGCCACGAGGTCGGGCGGCGCGAGGCCCGGCGCCGCGGTGTCTCGTGCCCCGGGGTCCGGCGGCGCCAGGCCAGCCGGCGGCGCCGGAGCGCCGGCCGGAGTCATGGTGGCCAGCAGTTCCCCGACCGTTGCCGCGGTGGCGACCAGCCGCAGCTCCGGTACGCGGCCCAGCCAGGACCGCATGCCGTCGAGCAGCATCCGGTCGTCGTCGACCACGGCGACGGTGATCACGCCGGCCATCGCAGCTCCACCCGTACGCCTTCGCCGGGCGCGGTGTCGACGACGGCCCGGCCGCCCACCTCGGCCATCCGGGCGTGCACGGATCCGCGCAGCCCGAAGCCGGGCACGTGGTGCTCGGGGTCGAAGCCCTGTCCCCGGTCGACGACCGTCACCACGGCGCCCGCGCCGTCGGCCTCGCCGGCCGCGGTGAGATAGGCGTGGCCGGTGCCCGCGTGACGGCGCACGTTGTTGAGGGCCTCGCGGGCGGCGTCGGCGAACGCGGCGGCGACCGCGGGCGGCACCTCGGGCAGGTCGTGGTACTGGGCGGTGACCCGCAGCCGGAGGCTCTCCACGGAGCTGACGGCCTCCTCCAGGGCGGCGCCCATCGCGGGGTGGTGGACCTCCTCGGCGGTCTGCTGGACGAGCCGGCGCAGGTACGCGGCCTCGCGGGCGCAACGCTCCCGTACCTCGGGCGCGTTGGCGTCGATTCCGCCGGCCGCGAGCGTGGTCAGGGTGGCGAGCACGGTGTCGTGCAGCGCCCGGTGGTGGTCGAGCCGTTCGGCGTAACGGGCCTTCTGGGTCTCGGCGGCGAGCGCGCGGGCGTTCGCCTCGTCGAGCAGCCGGCCCTGGCGGCGCAGGTACCACCACATGACCCAGGCCATCACGGCGGAGGACAGAAGGGAGTTGAGGTGTCCGCCGAGCACGGCCCGGCTCGCGCCCACCAGGTGGTAGCCGACGAGATGGGTGGCGACGAGCAGCGCGACGGCGACGAGGGCCTGGAGCCGGGGGAGGGCGATGGCCGCGGCGGCGCTCGCCGAACCGCCGAGCAGCATGGCCCAGCCGATCGCCGGTGTCTCCCGCAGCCCGCCCCACGCGTACAGGGCGAAGGGCAGCAGGCAGCCGGTGACGAGGACGTCGGCCCGTACGTGCCGGGCGTCGAACCAGCCGCGCCGCAGGGCGGTTCCGTACACGAGCAGGCTCAGGCCGAGCGCGGCGGCCATTCCCAGGTACGGCAACGGCTGGCCGGAGCGGCGCTGGGCGACCGCGAGGACGCCGACGGTGAGATGGCTCGCGCGGTACAGGAGGGTGGTGAGGATCATGAAGGACCGGGCGCGCTGGAGCGCGGATCCCACGCCCTGCGACTGCCGCCGTGCATGCCACCACCCCATGGACCGCGACCACGCCACGGATCGCGCCCACGCCGCGGATAAGGACCCCACCGGCAAGACCGTGCCTCCCGTACCACCATGCCCCGACCGTCCCCGTCGTCCCGCATTCTGCCCGAGTGCGCACCGGCCGGCAGGGCCGCTACCAGCCGATTTGCGGACGATGTGAAGACGGTGTGCGGCTGCTGTGCCCGGATGTCGTACTCAGGGGTAACAGCCCTGTGCCGAGGGCTTGTTGAGGGCGGTACGGTCATGCTTCCCTCGGGGGAGCCTGCTCGCTTACCGCCGGTAAGCCCTGTCCGGAGCCGGAAGAAGGAACCCCCATGCCCTCTCCCCGTACGCCCCGTCCCGAACCCCTCCCGGTGTCCCCGCGCGGCCGGCGCCGGCGGATCGGCGGCTCCCTCGCCGCCGCGCTCGCGCTGCTCGCCGCCGTCGCCGGCTCCGGCGTCACCGCCGCGCCGGCCGCCGCGGCCCCGGCCACCGCCGACGCGGGGCCTACCGCCGCCGGACTGCGCGAGGTGATGTTCGTCGGCAACAACTGGGACGGCACCGCCGACGTGATCGAGGCCCGCGGGGAGTTCCGCCGCGTCGGGCGCGTCAACGTCATCCCCGACCGCGAGGAGCGGATGCGGGAGATCTACCTCGACCCGGTCAGGCTGGCCTTCTTCCTGGGGGTGCGCAACGGGCCGGGCGAGGGCCACGACCAGTTCGTCGACGACATGTACGCCACGCCCGACGGCTCCGCGATGGTCGTCTCCCGGCCCAGCTTCGCCGACGTGGTCTCCGTCGACGTGCGCACCGGCCGGATCAACTGGCGCTTTCCCGTGGCCGGTTACCGCTCCGACCACATGGCCGTCTCGCCCGACGGCACCCGCGTCGCCGTCTCGGCGTCCACCGCCAACACGGTGCACGTGCTCGACGTCGTCACCGGCCGCCAGCTCGGCTCCTTCAAGACCGGCGACAAGCCGCACGAGAACGTCTTCACCTCCGACGGACTGCTCTGGAACATGTCCATCGGCGAGGTCACCACCGCTCTCGACGCCCCCTGGCTCGACTGGACCAAGGGCGACCGGAAGATCACCGTCGTCGACGCGACCACCTTCAGGACGGTACGCGTCATCGACATGCGCGAACGGCTCGACGCCTTCGGCCGCGGCGACCTCTCCGACGCCGTGCGCCCCCTCGTCTTCACGCCCGACGAGAAGAAGATCTACTTCCAGGTCTCCTTCTTCAACGGCTTCCTCGAGTACGACGTGGCCACCGACCGGATCACGCGCCTGAAGGCACTGCCCGGCAACCCGGCGACCGACCCCGACCGCACCACCTGGGTCAACGACTCCCGCCACCACGGCCTCTCGATGAGCCCCGACGGCACCAGGCTGTGCGTCGCCGGCACGATGGACGACTACGCGACCGTCGTCGACCGCGCGACCCTCGCCCCTGGCCCGCTGGTCGAGACGGCCAAGCCGTACTGGGCCACCGTCAGCGGCGACGGCCGCTCCTGCGTCGTCTCCGAGAGCGGCGCCGACCGGGTGAGCGCGATCGACTTCGCCACCGGCGAGCGGGTCGCCTCCGTAGAGGTCGGCGACCACCCGCAGCGCGTACGGCTCGCCCACGTGCCCGCCGACTGGACCGGCCCCACCACCGGCTGACACCGAGCCGACGCGCCGTCACGGCGGAAAGGGGCCTGCCGGACACTCCCGGCAGGCCCCTTCGGCACGTCGGCCCTGCGAGGCTTCCGCGGATCAGGACCTGGTGACCTTCACCTCGTAGAGCGAATAGCCCCAGCCGGTCGCCCGCCGCTCGCCGTGGACCCGCACGTACCGGGCCGGCTGCGAGGCGAACTCCGCCGTGTCGTAGCCGCCGTCACCGGAGTCCGTGGACCACACCGAACGCCAGGTGCTGCCGTCGTCCGACAGCTCGATCCGGTACGCCCGCGCGTAGGCCGCCTCCCAGTCGAGGGTGACCCGGCCGACCCGGCGGGACGAACCGAGGTCCACCTGCCACCACTGGTCGTCGGACCACTCACTGGCCCAGCGGGTGCCGGTGTTCCCGTCGGTGGCGAGTCCCGGCGAGTAGTCCACGAACGGGTTCCACCACTGGGTGGTGCTCGCGGCGGTCGGCGCCCCGGACGCGAGGTTCACGCCGAGCTCGTGCCGCTCGGTGGCCTTCCAGGTCGTCAGATACGACTCGGCGCCGCGCGAAAGCTCCTCCACGACGGCCGGACCGCCCGGCGTGAGGCGGATCTGCTCGATCCAGTCCGGGACCAGACCGTTGTGCGCGGCACCGTCCTTGTTGAGGTCCCAGGTGCGTTCGCCCGTCACCTGCCGGTCGAGCACCGAGCCGCCGTCGAAGCTCTTGAACGGGTACTTCACCGCGTTCGGGGCGGTCTCGCCGACCGGCCCCGGCCAGCCGCCGACGCCGTTCATGTCGGTGCCGTAGCCGAGGCCGACGCCGTACTTCTTCCGCAGGTCCGCCTTCTGCGCGGCCTCGCCGACGAAGCCCTCGGCGCCGTGCATGTACGGGGCGACGAAGCCGCCGAGGCGGTAGAGCCGCTCGGTCCAGTCCAGGTCCATCCAGCTGTGGGTGGACAGGACGCCCGGGTACTCCTCGGACTCCAGGATGTCGAGCGCCCGGCCCGCCGCCTTGACGCTCATGTGGTCCAGCTCCAGCATCATCCCGCGCTGCATCATGCCCTTCACGGCGTACTCGCCGAGCCGGGTGAGTCCGCGCCTGTTGCACCGGGCGTCGGAGGCGTACGAGGGGACGGTCACGCCGGCCGGCAGCTTCTCGGCCATCGCGGCCGGGGCGGCGGCCAGGCCGATCGGGTTGTCGGTCTGCGGGCCCGCGCACTTCTCCGTCGCCCAGAACGTTCCGGTGGACAGGAACTGGCCGATGTTGACCGCGACACCGGTGGTGCCGCTGTCGAAGCGGACGCCGCACAGCGCGTTGTCGAACTTGTGGCACAGGAACATGCTGCGCACACCGAGGCCGTACAGCTCGTCGAGCCCCTTGTCGATGTCCGCCTGGTCGCACTGGGCGACGTCGAGGATCATCTTGCAGCCGAACGGCTCCGAGGTCTCCACGCCGAGGACGACCGCGAGCTTGCCCTGCTCGATCACCGAGCGGGCCTGCGCCGAGTCCGTGACGACGCGGAACCAGCCCTTGCCCGGGCCGCCGTACATCCGGTCCACGTAGTCCTGGAGCTCGTAGGTCCTGCGCGCCTCGAGACGGATGGCGTCCATCTCGTCGCAGCCGCGGTCCCGCGGCAGGAGCGAGCAGATGAGGCCGTTGGTGACCAGGTCGTTGACCAGGACCCGCTGGCCGCCGCGCCAGGCCCGCTCGACCCACGCGTAGTAGTTCTGCTGGTGGCTCAGCGAGTCGTGGGCCGGCCAGTGCTTGAAGGTGGGCCAGCCGACGGGGTCGTGCTTGCCGTTGTCACCGCCGGTGAGATGCTCGAAGAGCGCGCCCGAACCGTCGGGGTAGTGCTCGGGACAGTCCTTGAGCGCGTCGGCGATCCCCGCGGCGGAGAAGGTCTGGCCGCAGATCATGCGGCCGCCGAAGCCCTCGTTGGACATGAGGTGGTTGTGGGCGTCGACGAAGCCGCGCACCTTGCCGGAGGCGTCCGTTCCCGTGAACGGCGCGCCCGTGACGTTGATCTGGGAGTCGGGGGCCGGACGGGCGGCCGGCTCCCACCAGGAGCCGCCCGTGTCGGCGGCGGGGACCGGACCGGCGCCGAAGACGACGGTGGCCAGGGCGATGAAGAGGGACACGAGCGCGAACCGGCCGCCCGCCCCGCGTGTTGATGGTCGATTCATGGTCAGCGATGCCTTCGGTCATGGGGGATACCGGGCTACGAGCCGTCCAGGGGTGTTTCTTGCGGTAACAGCGGCTCCGGGCCGAGGATCGCGAGGATCGTGGAGTGAGTCAAGGGTCCGGGTCAGATGACCTGTTGACGATCGCTCAGCCCTCGACGAGCGCCACCAGGTGGTCGGCCGTCGCGTCGAGCAGCGCCTCGGCGGCGCGGTCGTCCCCGAGCACGAGGTACTGGAGGGTGAGCCCGTCGATCGTCGCCGCGAGCACCCGCGCGACCAGGTCCACCGGCACCTTGGGCGTGATGCCGCGCACCGCGCACACCTGCTCGACGAGGACCACGGCGGACGCCACGTACTGCTCGTACTGGGCCCGTGCGAGCCGTTCGAAGCCCTCCTCGCGCAGCGCGTACTGGGTCAGCTCGTAGGTGAGCATGTGCTCGGCCGGGTGCTCCGTCACATGGTCCCAGTACGTCCCGAGCGCGTCCCGCACCGTCTCGCGCAGCGTCGCGCGCGGCTCGACCGCCGACATCACGCGGGCCACGTAGGTCCCGGTGATGGAGCCGATCGCCGCCTCCAGGAGCTCCTGCTTGGAGTCGAAGCAGTAGTGGAAGACGCTGAGCGAGACCTCCGCCTCGGCGCAGATCGCCCGGGTCGTCGCCCGCGCGACCCCGTCCCTGGCCATGACCCGGACCGCCGCCTCGACCAACTGCCGGCGCCGCTCCGCCGACGGCATCCGTGCCATGCTGCCTCCTCGCGTCGGGCGCCAGGGTAACCGCCCGCACGCTCACACCACCGGGTACGCCCCCTGAAACGCGAGCCGCGCGTCCGCCCCGGCCCCGATCTCCCCGAGCACGTCGTCGACCTCCAGGAACACCTCCCACTGCTCCCTTCCACCGGTCGCGAGCCGGGCCACGACCGGGTCCTCGAGCTCGCGTACGCGCCGGTTCTTCCACACCTTGTCGGCGAGACTCACCAGCAGGTCCTCGATCCGGATCTCCGGCCCGCCCCACGCCGCGTGGGTCGCGGCGAAGCGGGCGAGCCCGGGCGCCACGCCCTCGGCGAGCAGGAGGTCCCGGCCGGCGGGTTCGTGGGCGGAGCCAGGCCCGGACAGTTCGGCGCGGTGCCGGACCTTGCCGATGTCGTGCGTGGCGGCGCCGAAGAGCACCGCCTGCCGGTCCACCTCCAGATCGGGAAACCGCTGCGTGAGTTCGTCGACGAGGCGTACGGCGACGTCGTGCACGGCCCGCAGATGCGCCACCAGGCGCGGCGGCGCGGCCAGTCGGGCGAGGAGTTCGGCGACGGGGCCGGGCAGCGGGCGGAGCGGCGGGGCGTCGAGGTCGTCCAGGGCGAGGGAGAGGATCGCGGCGGCGGGCATCGGGTCAGGCTAGGGCCTGTCCGGCGGAAGGGTCCGTTCCGGGAGGGCTTTCCGAACTGACGGGTACGCAGACCTTGTCAGTGCAATTTCACATTACTATGTTACAGCTCGCGCGGTGAGCTCGACGACCGTCAACTCCCCTGCGAGCCGGGGGAGTTCGCCGCGCGCACCCATCCCCCACTTCCAGGAGCCCAGGTTGTCCCAGCACAGAGTCGTGCGCAGCTCCCTCCTCGCCACCGCCGTCGCGGTGACCCTCGTCGCCTCCGCCGGACAGTCCGTCCAGGCCGCCGAGCGACCCGCCCCGGCCCGCGCGCAGGCCCCCGCGGCCTTCCCCGCGCCCGCGCCCAACACCTTCGACGAGGTCGAGCACCTCGCCGACGCCCGCGTCGCGAAGCCCGCTCCGGCCCCCGCCCCCGGCGGCATCCAGGCCCGCGTCCCCGGCCCCGCAACGCCGAAGGCCAGGGCGGCCCGCACCCCCGCTCCGGCCCTCGCCGCCGGCGTCCCCTGCACCCTCGACGGCGTCACGGGCCTGTCACCCGAGCAGTTCGCCGACTTCCTCGCCGACCCCGCCGTGACCGCCGACGGCTGTCTGCGCAACCTCATCTGGACCTGGGACGCCCGTCTCGCCCCGGTGATGTCCGACGCCCACGTGCAGGCCGTCGCCCGCCGGATCTCCACCCTGGCCGCCGCCCACGACGGCCGGAACTCCACCCACCTGGAGGAGATGTTCACCTACCTCCACGCGGTGGCCTACCACGACTTCTCGCGCACCGAGATCGACATCACCGACGCCCCCACCGTCGACGCGGTCCGCCGCGCGATCGCCGACTTCGGCAACGCCGCCCGCACCTTCGACGCCACCGCCTCCAACGCCCGCACCCTGCGCGAGGCCCTCTACATCGGCAGCGCACCCGGCCTGCGCCAGCACCAGCTCGGCCTCATCGTCAAGGTCCTCGCCACCATGGACGGCGCGCACACCGCGACCCACCAGGACCCCACCTGGGGCGGCGCCGCCCTCGCCGCGCTGTCCGTCAACTACCTCGGCGTCTACCCCGGCAACCAGGACACCGCGTTCCACGCCGCCGCAAAGGCCGACCCCGCCTACCGGGCCGCCTTCAAGGCCTTCGCGGGACACACCCACCTGAAGGGCACGGCCAACGCCTGGGTGGTTCGCGACGGGCTCTCCGAGTTCGGCCGCTTCGGCCAGATATCCGGCCTCAAGGACGCGGTCACCGCCGACCTCGGCGGCCTCCTCGCCCCCGTCGAGTCCCGTTTCGGCGCCGGCAGCGCGCCGTGGGCGAGCCTGGTCAACTGGCTCAACTTCTACGAGGCCTGCGCGCCCTACAACGTCTGCAAGGCCGACATCGAGAAGCGCATCTTCCCGTACACGTACACCTACGACAACGGGGCCATCAAGGTCCGCACCGCCCTCGACCGCGCCACCGTCGACCAGCTGTACTACGCCAGCAAGCAGGTCAAGGCCCAGTACCACCGCGTGCTCGGCACCGAGCAGCCGCTCGCCGGCGACCCCAACACCACCCTGAACATCGTCCTCTACGCCTCACGCGCAGACTACGAGAACTACCACCCGATCCTCACCGGGTACTCCACCAACAACGGCGGCATCTACATCGAGAACGGCGCCACCTTCTACACCTACCAGCGCCGCGTCCCGCAGGACTCCACGCTCACCCTCGAAGAGCTCTTCCGCCACGAGTACACGCACTACCTCAACGGCCGCTTCGCGGTCCCCGGCTTCTTCGGTGAAGGCCCCTGGTACGAGGGCGACCGGACCACGGCCATGGACGAGGGAACCGCCGAGTTCTTCGACGGAGCCACCCGCGACAACGGCATCGCCGTCCGCAAGTCCCTGGTCCGCGGCATCATCAACGACACGGCCAACGGCGGCCCCCGCATGAGCGTGCGCCAGATCCTGCACGCCACCTACGACGGCGACGGCTTCCGCTTCTACAACTACGCGGGCACCTTCTTCGAGTTCCTGTGGACCGAGCGGCCGTCCCAGCTCCGCGAGATGTACGCGCGGCTGCGCGCCGACGACGTCGCGGGCTACGACGCCTGGCGCGAACGCCTCAGCGCCGACGCCGGCCTCCAGGCGGCCTACGACCGCTTCCTCGACGCCCAGATCGCCAAGGTCAACGAGCTGTTCGTGCCGAACACCACGTTCACGCCCAACGAGCAGCTCACGTACTCCACCGTGGCGGGCGTCAGGACCGCCTTCGCCGGCGCCACCTACAGCAACCCGGACTGCGTCGAGAACGGCGACCCGGGCAAGCGGCGCTTCGTCTGCACCGGCCGGATCACCGCCAACCTGAGCAACGCGAACAGCGAGGACCAGGTCTTCAAGGACATGTCCGAGACGGTCGACTACTTCATCCTCGACCGCGCCGCGGAAGCCCGCCTGAACAACCTCAACGACATGAACTGCTCCTTCGGCCCCGTGGAGATCTGGTCCACGAGGACGGCGGGCACGTCGAGCTACCGCTGCGAGGGCCCGCTCCGCACCTGATCACCACCTGATCACCACCTGATCCACCGTCAACCCGGTGCCCGGGGGCCGGAACCCCTGGGCACCGCCTGAAGAATGTGACATATTACTGTCGTGCCCAAGAGACACTCCCTGGACGCCGTGATCATCGGTGCCGGCGTCGTCGGAGCCGCCTGCGCGTACTACGCGGCCCGCTCCGGCCTCACCGTCGCCGTCGTCGACCGCGGTCCCGTCGCGGGCGGCACCACAGGTGCCGGGGAAGGCAATCTGCTCGTCTCCGACAAGGGGGCGGGCCCCGAGCTCGACCTCGCGCTGCTGTCCACGAGACTCTGGCGCGAGCTGTCCGACGCACTCCCGGCGGACATCGAGTACGAGCCGAAGGGCGGGCTCGTCGTGGCGCACGACGAGCCCACCCTGAAGGCCCTCCGCGTGTTCGCCGAGTCGCAACGGACCGCGGGCGTCCGCGCCGACGAGATCGCCGCCGAGGACCTGACCACACTCGAACCCCACCTGTCACCGGACCAGGCGGGCGGCTTCCGCTACCCGCAGGACGCCCAGGTCCAGCCGGCCAAGGCCGCCGCCCGGCTCCTGGAGGCGGCCGGGGTGTCCGTCCACCTGGGAGAAGAGGTCACGGAGATCCTGCGCACACCGGCCGGCGGCGTCGCGGGCGTCCGCACGACCCGCCGCGAACTCCTCACCCCGGCCGTGGTGAACGCCGCCGGAACCTGGGGCGGCGAAGTGGCCCGCCTCGCGGGCACGCACCTCCCCGTGCTGCCGCGCCGCGGCTTCGTCCTGGTCACCGAACCGCTGCCCCGCATGGTCCGCCACAAGGTGTACGCGGCGGACTACGTCGCGGACGTCGCCAGCGGCTCCGCGTCGCTTCAGTCCTCCGCGGTGGTCGAGGGCACACCGTCCGGCCCGGTCCTCATCGGCGCCACCCGCGAGCGCGTCGGCTTCGACCGCTCGCTCTCCCTGGAGGCCCTGCGCCGCCTCGCGACCCAGGCCGCCGCGCTCTTCCCCTTCCTCGCCGACGTCGAGGTGATCCGCGCGTACCACGGCTTCCGCCCGTACCTCCCGGACCACCTCCCGGCGATCGGCGCCGACCCGAGGGTCCCGGGGCTGCACCACGCCTGCGGCCACGAGGGAGCGGGCATCGGTCTGGCCCCGGCGACCGGAGCGCTGGTCGCGGCAGCCCTCACCGGCTCGCAACCGCCCCTGGACCCGAGTCCCTTCTCGCCGTCCCGGGACTTCGCCCACCACGAGGGAGAAGCCGGATGACGGACGGAAGCGACGCCCGCCGCAACGGCCCCGACGCACCCACCGACCACCCAGGAGCCACGCCTTGACGACCCCGCGCGACCTCGTGGGCGGCGCGCCGCGCACCACCTTCACCCTGACCTTCGACGACCGCGAACTCCCGGCCCAGGAAGGCCAGTCCGTCGCCGCGGTGCTGTGGTCGGCCGGCATCCTCGCCTGGCGCACCACCCGGAACGGCGCCGCGCCGCGCGGAGTCTTCTGCGGCATCGGCCAGTGCTACGACTGCCTGGTCACCGTCAACGGCCTCCCGAACCAGCGCGCGTGCATGGTGCAGGCCCGCCCCGGCGACACCGTCACCACCCAGGAAGGAACGGGCCGTGCCGCACTCGACCGCTGACCTCGCCGTCGTCGGGGCGGGCCCGGCCGGCCTCGCCGCCGCCGTCACGGCCGCGGACCTCGGCCTCACGGTGACCCTGCTCGACGCGGGCGCCCGCCCCGGCGGCCAGTACTACCGCCACCCGGCGCCCGGCCTCGGCGCGGCGCGCCCGCAGGCCCTGCACCACGACTGGCAGCCCTTCGCGGCACTCACGCGGCGCCTGGAGACGCACCGGCGGCAGGGCCGGGTCGCCTACCTGCCGAACCACCACGTCTGGACGGTCACGCCGACCGGCGGCGCCGGCCCCTGGTCCGTCCACGCCCGCACCGACGGCGCCGCCGAGCCACCCGCACCCGTCACCGCCCGCGCGGTCCTCCTCGCCACCGGCTCGTACGAGCGCCAACTCCCCTTCCCCGGCTGGACACTGCCCGGGGTGATCGGCGCGGGCGGCGCGCAGGCCATGCTCAAGGGCGGTCTGGTGCTGCCCGGCCGGCGGATCGTCGTCGCCGGCAGCGGCCCGCTGCTGCTCGCCGTCGCCGCCTCCCTGTCGGCCGCCGGAGCGCGGGTCCCGGCCGTCGCCGAGGCGTCCGGGTACGGCGGCTACGCCGCCCACGCGGCCACCATCCTGCGCAACCCGGCCAAACTCGTCGAGGGCGCCCGCTACGGCTCCGCGCTCGTCCGCCACCACACCCGGCTGCTGACCCGGCACGCCGTGGTCGAGGCGCACGGCACGGACCGGGTGGAGGCCGTCACGATCGCCCGCCTGGACCGCGACTGGCGCCCGGTCCCCGGCACCGCCCGCCGCATCCCGTGCGACGCGGTGGCGGTCGGTCACGGCCTGGTCCCCGAGCTGTCCCTGGCGACGGCGCTGGGCTGCGCGACCCGGACGGCGGCGGACGGCACGGTCGCCCTCGCCCTCACCGACGACCTGCGCACCTCGGTGCCGGGCGTCTGGTCGGCGGGCGAGACCGGCGGCATCGGCGGCGCCCAACTGGCCCTGGTGGAGGGCGCTCTGGCCGCCCATTCGATCGCACGGGTCGCACACGCCACGGACACCGCCTACTCCACAGACGCCGCCTACACCACAGACACCGTGCACGCCGCAGACACCGTGCACGTCACCGACGCCGCAGACGCCGCACGTGTCGTTCGGCCTGTTGCCGCCGCGCCCGCAGCCCCCGCAGCCCTGCGCCGCGCCCGCGCCCGCCTCCGCGCCTTCGCCGACGCGATGGCCTCGGCGCACCGTCCCGGCGCGGGCTGGACCGACTGGCTCGCCGACGCCGCCGACGTGTGCCGCTGCGAGGAGGTCACGGCGGGCGAGGTCCGGGAGGCGGTCACGGAACTGGGCGCGCGTGACGCCCGGACGGTGAAGCTGCTGACCCGCGCGGGGATGGGCTGGTGTCAGGGCCGGATGTGCGGCCCGGCCGTCGCGGCACTGTGCGGCGCGGTCACGGCCGAGGGCGCTGCCATGCCCCCGGCGCCCGACCGACGCCCCCTCGCCTGCCCGGTCCCGCTGCGCCAACTGGCCTCGCTGCCCGACGACCTGAACTGATTTCCTCCGCCACGGTCTTGTGACCGACGTACACCACTCAATAAAATGTCACACACTACTAAGGAGATTTGCCGATGAGCGAGAGCGTGACCGCCTCCCACTGGAGCCCCACCCGCCCCTGGCGCGGCATCATGGTCGCCACCGCCCTCCCGCTGCGCGACGACCTCTCGGTCGACCACGACGCCTACGCGGAACACGTCCGCTGGCTGATCGAGAACGGCTGCGACGGCGTCGTACCCAACGGATCCCTGGGGGAGTACCAGACCCTCACCGACGAGGAGCGGGCCCAGGTGGTCCGTACGGCGGTCGAGGCCGCCGGTGACGGCGCGCGGGTCATGCCCGGCGTCGCCGCCTACGGCAGCGCGGAGTCCCGGCGCTGGGCCGAGCAGGCCGCCGAGGCCGGCGCGGGCTCGGTGCTGCTGCTGCCGCCCAACGCGTTCCGCGCGGACGAGCCCGCGGTCCTCGCCCACTACGCGGAGGTCGCGAAGGCCGGCCTCCCGATCGTCGCGTACAACAACCCGATCGACACCAAGGTCGACCTGACGCCCGCCCTCCTCGCCCGGCTCCACGCGGCCGGAGACATCGTGGCGGTCAAGGAGTTCAGCGGCGACGTCCGCCGCGCCTACGAGATCGCCGAACTGGCCCCGGACCTCGACCTGCTGATCGGCGCGGACGACGTGCTGCTCGAACTGGCCCTGGCGGGCGCGGTCGGCTGGATCGCCGGCTACCCCAACGCGCTTCCGGTCTCCTGCGCCGAGCTCTACCACGCCGCCGTCGCGGGCGACCTGGCCACCGCGCTGCCCCTCTACAAGTCGCTGCACCCGCTGCTCCGCTGGGACTCCAAGACGGAGTTCGTGCAGGCCATCAAGGCCTCCATGGACCTCGCCGGCCGGCCCGGCGGCCCCACCCGGCCGCCGCGCCTCCCGCTCACCGGAACCACGGCCGCCGCCGTGCGCGCCGCCACCGAGAAGGCCCTGGCCGACGGCCACCACTGAGAGGTCAGGACGAACCCATGCGCACCCGTCACGTCTACCACGCCGTCGACTCGCACACCGAGGGCATGCCCACCCGGGTGATCACCGGCGGCGTCGGGGTGATCCCCGGCGCCACCATGGCCGAGAAGCGGCTGCACTTCATCGAGCACCTGGACCACCTGCGCACCCTCCTCATGTACGAGCCGCGCGGACACGCCGCCATGAGCGGCGCGATCCTCCAGCCGCCCACCCGCCCCGACGCCGACTACGGCGTCCTGTTCATCGAGGTGTCGGGCCTGCTGCCGATGTGCGGCCACGGCACCATCGGTGTCGCCACCGTCCTCGTCGAGACCGGCATGGTGCCGGTGACCGAGCCCGTCACCACCGTCCGGCTCGACACGCCGGCCGGGCTCGTCAGCGTCGACGTACGCGTGGCGGACGGCGCGGCCACCGCCGTCACCCTCACCAACGTGCCCGCCTTCTCCGTCGGTCTCGACCTGAAGACCGAGGTGCCCGGCCACGGCACGGTCACCTACGACCTGGCCTACGGCGGCAACTTCTACGCCTTCGTGGAGCTGGACTCCCTCGGGCTGCCCTTCGACCGGGACCGCAAGGAGGACCTGATCGCCGCGGGCCTGGCCGTCATGGACGCCATCAACAAGGGCCCCGACCGGCCGGTCCACCCGGAGGACCCCGCCCAGGGCGGAGTGAAGCACGTCTACCTCGCCGCCCCGGGCTCCGACGCCCGCCGCTCGCGGCACGCCATGGCCATCCACCCCGGCTGGTTCGACCGCTCCCCGTGCGGCACGGGCACCAGCGCCCGCATGGCCCAGCTGCACGCCCGCGGACTGCTGCCGCTCGACACGGACTTCGTCAACGAGTCCTTCATCGGTACGGAGTTCACCGGACGTCTCGTCGCCGAGACCACGGTCGGGGGCCGGCCCGCCGTCGTGCCGACGGTGACCGGCCGGGCCTGGATCACCGGCACCGCGCAGTACTTCCTCGACCCGACGGACCCGTTCCCCGGAGGGTTCCTCCTGTGAGCCCGACCGATCTCCGCCCCACCGAGATCCGCACCATCGACTACCACACGGCGGGCGAGCCCTTCCGGATCGTCTCGGAGGGCCTGCCCCCGCTACCCGGCGACACGGTCGCGGAACGCCGGGCCACGCTCCTCGGCCCGGGAGGACCCGGCACCGCCCCGCGCCCCGGCGCACTGGACGAGCTGCGGCGACTGCTCGTGCGGGAACCCCGCGGCCACGCCGGCATGTACGGCGGATTCGTCGTACCGCCGGACGACGACGGCGCCCACCTGGGCGTGCTGTTCTGGCACAAGGACGGCTACTCGACGGCCTGCGGCCACGGCACCATGGCCCTCGGCGTCTGGGCCGTCGACACCGGCCTGGTCACCGCCCCCGCCGGCCGGGACGACGTGCAGGTCCGCATCGACGTCCCCTCCGGGCGGGTCACCGCCACCGTGCACCGCGCCGCGGGCCGCACCACCGGCGTCACCTTCCGCAACGTCCCGGCCCGGGTGTCGGCCCGCAAGGTGCCGGTGACCACGAGCCTCGGAACGGTCGAGGTTGACCTGGCGCACGCCGGCGCCTGTTACGCCTCGCTGCCCGCCCAGGCCCTCGGCCTCACCGTCGACCGCGCCGCGCTGCCCGCGCTCACCCGGGCCGGCCGGGAGATCCGCGACGCCCTCGCCGGCCACCCCGCCACCCGGCACCCGGGGGACCCGCTGCTCTCCGGGGTGTACGGCGTGATCCTCCACGAGGAACTGCCCGACACCCCGCGCGGCCCGCACCAGCGCAACGTCACCGTCTTCGCCGACGGCCAGATCGACCGCTCGCCCTGCGGCTCGGGCACCTCCGCCCGGCTGGCCCTCCTCGCCGACGAGGGCCGCCTGGGCGCGGGCGACGTGCTCACCCACGAGTCCGTCGCCGGCACGGTGTTCACCGGGCGGACGGTCCCCGCGGCCACGACGGAGGGCGGCCTCGTCACCGAGGTGACCGGCACGGCCCACCGCACGGGCGAGCACCGCTTCCTGCTCGACCCGGACGACGCCCTCGGCACCGGGTTCGCCCTGTGAACCCGGACGTGGTCCGGCGCGGCGCCCCGCCCGGCACCCCGCTGGACGCTCCGCTCGACGCCCCGGCCGTCACCCGGCTGCTCTCCCCGGCCGGGGCCGTCGACGCGCTGGCCGACGTCCTCCGGGAAGGACTCGACCCCGAGGAGTGCCCGCCGCGCACCACCGTGCCCGTGCCGGCCGGCGAACTGCTGCTGATGCCCGCCGCGTCGGCTTCCTGGGCGGGGGTGAAGATCGCCGGAGTGGCGCCCGGCAACCCGGCCCAGGGCCTGCCGCGCATCACCGGCACCTATCTGCTTCTGGACGGCCCGACGCTGCGGCCGATGGCCGTGATCGACGGAGCCGCGCTCACCTCCCTGCGCACCCCGGCGGTCTCCGCCCTGGCGATCCGTCACCTCACCGCCCCCGACCGCCCGTGCCGGATCGTGCTGTTCGGCTCGGGCCCGCAGGCGTACGGACACCTGGAGGCGGTGCTCGCCGTGCGGGAGGTGGCGGAGGCGGTGGTCGTCGCGCGGAACCGGGAGCGCGCCGACCGGCTGGCCGCGCACGCCCGTGACCTGGGCGTGCCGAAGGCCCGTACGGGCGCGGCCGAGGACGTGGCCGACGCGGACCTGGTGCTGTGCTGCACCACCGCCCGTACGCCCCTGTTCGACGGGCGGCTCGTCGCGCCCGGGGCGACGGTGGTCGCCGTCGGCTCGCACGAACCGGACGCCCGGGAGACCGACTCGACCCTGGTGCGGCGGTCGGCCGTCTACGTCGAGTCGCGCGCCGCCGCGGCACGCGAGGCCGGCGACCTGCTGATCCCGGAGGCGGAGGGAGCCGTCGGACCCGGGCACATCGCGGGAAACCTGGCCGAACTGGTCACCGGCCGGGCGGCCCCGCCCGATCCGGAGGCGCCGCGGCTCTTCAAGAGCGTGGGCATGGCCTGGGAGGATCTTGCCGTCGCCGTCGCCCTGTACCGCGCGGCGTCCGGCAGCGAAACGTGACATTGTACGCTGTCCTCCTGCGAGTTCTCGGAGGATCAGCGTGGGTGACCTGAAGCAGCACAGTCTCATCAAGGCCCAGGAGAGGCTCCGCGACCAGGTGGGCCACGCGCTGCGCGCCGCCCTGATAGCGGGCGAACTCCGGCCGGGCAGCGTCTACTCGGCGCCCGGCCTGGCCGCCGAGCTCGGCGTGTCGGCCACCCCGGTGCGGGAGGCGATGCTCGACCTCGCCCGCGAGGGCCTGGTCGAGCCCGTGCGCAACAAGGGCTTCCGGATCACCGAGGTCAGCGAGCGCGAGCTGGACCAGTGCACCGAGCTGCGCATGCTGATCGAGGTGCCCACCGTCGGCCGGGTCACCGAAATCGCCGGCCGGGAACAGCTGGAGGAACTGCGCCCGCTCGCCGAGGACATCGTCGTCAAGGCGCGCGAGCACAACCTCATCGGCTACCTGGAGGCCGACCGCCTCTTCCACCTCACGCTGCTCGGCCTGGCCGGGAACGACCGGCTCGTGGAGACCGTGGGCGACCTCCGCAAGCGCTCCCGGCTCTACGGGCTCACCGGCCTCGACGAGGCCGGCAAGCTGGTCTCCTCGGCGGAGGAACACCTGGAGCTGCTGGACCTGATGATCTCCGGCGACCGTCAGGCCGCCGAGGCCTGCATGCTGCGCCACCTCGGCCATGTCCGCTCGCTGTGGGCCGAGGCCCGCGACGAGCCGGTGGAGCGCCCCGCCGGCCGCCTCGGCCCCGTCCGCAAGAAGTGACCGCCGCGGTCCGGCGGGTCAGCGCAAGGACTGCCCGTACACGTGCTCCACGGGCATCCGCATGAGCACCCGCCGGTCGGCCACCATCACCGTGCGGTACTCCTCCCAGTCCGGGTGCTCGCCCGCGGCCAGCCGGTAGTACTCCACGAGCGCCTCGACCTCGGGCCCGTGCGGATCGGTCCCGGGGCCGATCAGCGTCACCGTGCCCTCGGCGGTCGCCCACGACCGGCCGTCCTCGCTGGTCACCTCCAGGGCGGCGCGCGGGTCACGGCGCAGGTTGGCCGTCTTGGCGCGGCCCTCGGTCATCGACACGTACAGCGTCTCCGTCTCCGGGTCGTAGTACGGCATCACCGGAGACAGCTGCGGACGGCCGTCCGCCTTGAGGGTGGCGAGCACGCCGAGCCGGCTCTTGGCGAGGAGGTCACGGGCGTCAAAGGATGTCGTCGTCATGTCCTCCTCCAAGTCCCGCACACCACTGGTTTGTTCCCGGCGCGAGCCCTTTGGTCCCGCCGGGCCCAGACCGGTCCCGCCCGGATCAGGCAGATCCCGCCGGGCCCAGACCGGTCCCGGCGGGCGCAGGCAGGCGCCGCCGGGCTCAGGCCGCTCTCGGCCGACCCAGGCCGGTCCCGCCCGGATCAGGCCGGTCCGTACGGGTACTGGACCTCGCCCACCACGTCCGTCGGCGCCGCCCCGTCCCAGTCCGGTTCGAGATACACCTCCCGCGCGGACGCGACGCAGACCTGCCCGTGTTCCCGCAGCCAGTCCTCCACCGCCGCGTAGGCGGTCAGGATCCGCGGATACGTCATCCCCTCCTTGGTGAGCCGCGTGGCCGCGACCCGGCGTGCCGGCTCGACCCGCAGCGACAGCGCGGCCCCGTGCCCGCCCTCGGCGGCGTAACGGGCGGCCGCCGCCGGGTCGGCGACCGGCACGCACACCTCGGCCGGGCCGTCGCTCTCCTCGCTCACCTCCGCGTGGTACGCCACGAACGGCGGGCCCGCGAAGCCCCCGCACCGCTCCGTCGCCGCGCGCGCGAGCCGGCCGAACGCCTCCGGGATCCACAGCGGCAGCTCCCCGGCGAGCACGTGCCTGCGCTCGCCGAGCACCGTCCGCTCCGGCACCTCCAGCGTCCTGATCTCGTACCTGTCCGTCGATTCCACCGTCTGCCCCTCTCCTGACGGACCGCCGGGTTCTCCCGACAGCCTGGCCCGGAGGTGGGCGACGAGCCCGCGCCGCGCGGCGACATCGCGTTCGACGTCCGCCCAGTAGCGGGCGAGGTCCGCGGCCGCCGCGGGACCCGACTCCTCGGCGAGCGCGAGCAACTCCCCGATCCGTGCGAGCGGCATGTCGAGCCCACGGAGCAGGGCGATCAGCCGTGCCCGCTCCACCTGCCCGGGCTCGTAGCTCCGGTAGCCCGTCGCCTCGTCCACGGACGCGGGAACGAGCAGCCCCAGCCGGTCGTACAGGCGCAGTGCCTTGGGCGAGAGCCGCGAGCGGGTCGCGAACTCCCCGATGGTCAGACGTGTCACTGCCTCATCCTCGTGCGCGCCCCTCGCCCGCCCCGCACGGGGGCTCCCTCCGGGTTCGCGACGAGCCTCGGCCCTGACCCAGGGGCAAGGTCAAGAACGAGGCCGGACGAGGGCCAGAGCGAGGCGAGGCCGGGAAGGCGGCCGGGACAGCAGCGCCTCCGTCACCGTCAGGGCCGTCGCCGCGCTCGCCAGACCGAGGACCGCGCCGGCCGCGACGTCACCGGGATAGTGGACACCCGTGTGGACGCGGGAGTAGCCCACGGCGCAGGCCAGCATGCCGAGCGGGGCCGCCGCGGGAGGCAGCACCACGCCCACGGCCGTGGCGAAGGCCACCGCCGAGGCGGTGTGCCCGGACGGGAACGAGGCCGAAGTCGGCATCCGCACATGCCGGTCCACCGTGACCCGGGCCGCCTCGCGGTCGGGCCGGGGGCGGCGGACCAGCCTCTTGCCGAGCAGGTTGCCGACGGCCGAGGCGACCGCGATCGCGCCGACCCCGGCCGCCGCCGCCCTCCGCGGACGCCCGCCGGGCAGCGCGAGGGCCGCGGCCACGGCGAGCGAGATCTTGGAGTGGTCGGCGGCGTGCGACAACCGGCGCAGCGCCCGGTCGAGCGCCGGCGTCGGCGTCGCGGCGACCGCAGCGTAGAGCGCGCCGTCCACCGCGCTGAGGTCGGCGAGCACCTCGCGGAGCGGCGATCGGTGCCGGTCCGTGCCGCCGGGCGGCGGGACGGACCCACCGGTGGCGGGCGGTTCAGCCATGGGAGCCTCCTCGACGGATACGGGGACCGAAGGCCAGCACCAGGATCCGGTACCAGTTGGTCGGCGGGGCGGCCGGCACCGTACCGGGCCGGTCGCGGGGGACGACGACGCGCAGCGCGCGCGGGCGGATGACGCAGACGACCGGGGTCGGCATGGTCAGCGCCTCGCCGTCGACCGCGACCGGCAGCGTGTCGGCGTCGGCGGTGACCTCCACCCGGTGCGCCGTCAGCACGTTCAGGCCGGTGGACTGCGAGCCGCGGACGGCGAGATCCGCCGCCTGCGCCACGCCCTCCACCCGGACGGCTATCACCCCGAGCAGGCCGCCGTCCAGACGGGGTCTGCGTCCGCCGCCGATCGGGTCGGGCGAGTTGTACGCGTTGTTGCTGACGAGCAGCGCCTGCTGGTCGCGCAGCGCGGTCCCGTCGGCGCGGGCGTCGAGGCGCCGCCCGGTGTCCGCGGCCAGCAGGTCCGGCATCATGCTCAGGGCCGTCCCCGCCTTCGCGTCGCGGTACTCGGGGCGCTGCACGACATCCGCGTACACGCCGAACGAGACCGTGTTGACGAACGGCCGCCCGCCGACGTCACCGAGGTCGATCCGCAGTTCCTCGCCGTCGACGAGGGCGTCCAGACAACGGGACGGATCGGAGCGGTCGAGGCCCAGGTCCATGGCCAGGTGGTTACGGGTGCCCGCGCTGATCACCAGGAAGGGCAGGTCGTGCTCGGCCGCCACCGCGGCCACCAGCGCCTGGGTGCCGTCACCGCCCGCGACGCCCAGCAGGTCGGCGCCCTCCGCGACCGCCGCCCGGGCGATAGCGGTGACGTCGACGGGCTCCTCGCCGGGGGCCGGCGGGTCGAGCAGCACGACCTTCGCGCCGAGCCGCTCCGCCTTCTCGACCAGCTCGAACCGGCCGACCTTGCCGCCGCCCGACTGCGGGTTCATCACCAGCACGGGCCGCCGGGGCCGCGCCGCCGGCCGGACGCGCCGGCTGCGCCGGGGATGGCGCAGCGCGGACCGCGCGCAGAACAGGGCCCCGGCCCACAGCAGCAGCGAGGTCAGGGCGGAGCGCCACAGACCGCGGTCGACGTAGAGGAGCAGCACGGCGACCGGTGTGGCCGCGGCGAGCAGCGCGCCCAGGAGGCGCACCGGTCCACGGTGGGCGAGGAACCACCACACGCCCGCGGCGCACAGCGCCAGTCCCGCCAGACCGCTCGCGACGATCACCAGTCCGCCGCTGCCGAACGGCACGAAGAGCGAGACCACCGCGAGGGCGGCGGCGAGCAGCGCGCACCGCGCGAACAGGCGGGGCCGCGTCCGCCTTCGTACCCGATCGCGGTCCTCCGTGCTCACGTCAGCCCTCCCGGGTCCGTGGTCCCCGCCCCAGCGTGGGGCTTCGCCGTACGTCGTACCGTCCGCGCGGAGCCGTTCGGGTGATGCCTCGGCGGGTTGCCCGCGCGTGTGCGTCCGGATCGTCCGGATACCGATTGTGGCACGGCCGGATTGACGACAAGATCGTTCGGGTGCGTGATGATGCGAAGCTCTCCGACGGGTTCGTCACCCTGTCGCCGCTCGACCCCGCCGACGCGGCCCGCCTCCCCCTTGCCGCTCCGTCACCTCCCGGTGCCTCCTGGCGCGTCCACGGGCCCGCGCGCACCTTCGCCGTCCTGGCCGGGCGGCTGCTCGGCGCCGTCCAGGTGCGCCCGGCCGCCCCGGAGCCGGGGGACCTCGGGGGCCTCGCGGGCCACGACGTCGACCTGAGCTACGTCCTCGCGCCGGAGGCCCGCGGCCGCGGCTTCGCGACCCGGGCCGTCCTCCTCTCCTGCGACCACGCCCGCGCCGAGGGCGCCCGCCGCGCCGTGATCGTCACCGCCGCCGGGCACACGACCGCGTCCGCCGTCGCCCGGCGGGCGGGCTTCGCGCACCGGGGGCAGATCAGCCACGCGGACGGCACCCTCCTCGACTGGTACGTCAGGCCGCTCGACCGGCCGTAAGAGGCGTCGCCCCGGCACCGATCAGCCGGAGCGGAAACGGCCGGACCGGAAGCGACCTGACCGGCAGCGGCCGGACCAGCAGGGGCCGGCCCGGCGCGCGTTCAGGCCAGGATCCCGCTGCCGTGCGGGGCGTACAGGTCGAGCAGACGGACCCGGGTGACCTGGAGGCGGTGGGCGAGGATCTGGCCGACCCAGAACATCACCGAGGAGCCGAACATGGGGTCCGTGCGGCACATCGAGCGCACCGCCGCCCCGTCGAACTCGTACGCCCTGACCGGCGTCATCGCCTCGGCACCGGACTGGCACAGATACGGGGGGAACAGCCACGACAGGCCCACCAGCTCGCCGTGCCGCAGCGTCTCGATGACCGGCGACCCGCGCCCCGGCACCTTGGCGTCCAGGGTGACCGCGCCCGTCTTCACGATCCAGAACCGGTCCGCGCGGTCCTGCTCCTCGAACAGCCGGTGACCGGCCTCGAAGTACACGTCCTCGGCGAAGGCCATGAGCCGCTCCCGGTGCTCGGGCGGCAGCGTACTGACCTTGGGTGCGGCGGTGCTCATGACGGCCTCCTCGGAGCTGCGGGGGTGCGTCCCGACTCCAGTGTCCGCCGCACGCCCGCCGTACGCCGACACCGCACCGGCCCGTCACACGGACGCCGCACGCGTCCCCACGACCGCCGGACCGCCGGTGGCGAGGCCGTCACCCTGCGCTTACGGTGAAGGCGTCCCGGCGTGCGCTCACCAGGCGCAAGGCGGAGCATGAACGTGGGGAGGAAGCGCCGACACGGGGGCGGACCCAGGAGGGTGCCATGGCCGTCCCGCAAGGGGGCGACGCACTCGTCGTCCTCGAAGACGTCGACAAGCACTTCGGCACGCTCCACGTGCTCCAGTCCATCGACCTCACCATCCACCGCGGGGAGGTCGTGGTCGTCATCGGGCCGTCCGGGTCCGGCAAGTCCACGCTCTGCCGTGCCATCAACCGCCTGGAGACCATCGACTCCGGCACGATCACCATCGACGGGAAACCGCTGCCGGCCGAAGGGAAGGCACTCGCCGCGCTCCGCGCCGACGTCGGCATGGTCTTCCAGTCCTTCAACCTCTTCGCGCACAAGACGGTGCTGGCCAACGTCACCCTCGGTCAGATCAAGGTCCGCAAGACGGACCGCAGGAAGGCCGAGGAGCGCGCCCGCACGCTGCTGCAGCGGGTCGGGGTGGCCAACCAGGCGGACAAGTACCCGGCGCAGCTGTCCGGAGGGCAGCAGCAGCGCGTGGCGATCGCCCGCGCGCTCGCGATGGAACCGAAGGTGATGCTGTTCGACGAGCCGACGTCGGCGCTCGACCCGGAGATGATCAACGAGGTCCTGGAGGTCATGCAGCAGCTGGCCAGGGACGGCATGACCATGGTGGTCGTCACCCATGAGATGGGCTTCGCCCGTTCGGCGGCCAACCGCGTGGTCTTCATGGCCGACGGCAGGATCGTCGAGTCGGCCCCGCCGGACGAGTTCTTCGGCAACCCGCGCAGCGAGCGCGCCAAGGACTTCCTGTCCAAGATCCTCAAGCACTGACCGGACCGCGGACCGCACCACCGACCCGACCCGCACCACCGACCGACCCCTACCACCGTGATCAGCGTGGAGTGATGACCATGAACCCGCTCAGGAACCGCAGGCTCACCATCGCCGCGGCCGCCGCGATCGTCCTCTCCTTCACCGGCGCCGCGTGCAGCGACGACGGTGACGGCGGGTCGGGCGGCGGAGACGGCGACAAGATCACCGTCGGCATCAAGTTCGACCAGCCCGGTCTCGGGCTCAAGACGCCGGACGGCAAGTACACCGGTCTCGACGTGGACGTGGCGACGTACGTCGCCAAGGAACTCGGCCACGACCCGGGCGACATCGTGTGGAAGGAGGCGAAGAGCGCCGACCGCGAGACGCTGCTGCAGCGCGGCGACGTCGACTTCATCGCCGCCACCTACTCGATCACCGACAAGCGGGCCGAGAAGGTCGACTTCGCCGGTCCCTACCTGCTCGCCCACCAGGACGTGCTGATCCGCGCCGACGACAACTCCATCACCAAGCCGGCCGACCTCAACAACAAGAAGCTCTGCTCGGTGACCGGCTCCACCTCCGCGCAGAACGTCAAGACGAAGCTCGCCCCGCAGGCCCAGCTCCAGGAGTACGGCGGCTACTCCGAGTGCCTGACCGGCCTGGAGAACAAGGTCATCGACGCCCTGACCACCGACGACACGATCCTCGCGGGTTACGCGGCGCAGCCCGAGTTCAAGGGCAAGTTCAAGCTCGGCGGCTTCAAGATGAGCAACGAGAACTACGGCATCGGCGTCCAGAAGGGCAGCGAACTCAAGGCGCAGATCAACAAGGCGCTGGAGAAGATGGTCGCCGACGGCTCCTGGCAGGCCGCCGTGGACAAGAACCTCGGACCCGCCGGATACAAGAACGAACCCGCCCCGAAGATCGGCGTCGTCGTTCAGTGAGCAGGCCGCCGTGTTCGACTTCCTCGAGGGCTACGACATCCTGGGAGCGTTCTGGACCACGGTCCAGCTGACGTTCTACTCCGCGATCGGCTCCCTGGTCTGGGGGACGCTGCTGGCCGCCATGCGGGTCAGCCCCGTCCCCCTCATGCGGGGCTTCGGCACCGTCTACGTCAACGTCGTCCGCAACATCCCGCTCACCGTCATCATCGTCTTCACCTCGCTCGGCCTCTTCCAGACCCTCGGCGTCAGCCTCGGCGCCAAGGACTTCACCTCCATCAACTTCCGGCTCGCCGTCCTCGGCCTCATCGCCTACACCTCCGCCTTCGTGTGCGAGGCACTGCGCTCCGGCATCAACACCGTGCCGCTCGGCCAGGTCGAGGCCGCCCGCGCGATCGGACTCAACTTCACCCAGACGCTGCGGCTGATCGTGCTGCCCCAGGCCTTCCGCTCGGTCGTCGGCCCGCTCACCAACGTCCTGATCGCCCTGACCAAGAACACCACGGTCGCCGCGGCCATCGGCGTCGCCGAAGCGGCCCTGCTGATGCGCGAGATGATCGAGAACGAGGCCCAGCTGATCCTCATCTCCGCGATCTTCGCCTTCGGCTTCATCTGCCTCACCCTGCCCACCGGACTGTTCCTCGGCTGGGTCGCCAAGAAGGTGGCGGTGAAACGATGAAGGAGAAGCCCACCGTCCTCTACGACGTCCCCGGTCCACGCGCCCGCCGCCGCAACGTGCTCTACACCGTGCTGTTCCTCGTCGCCGTGGCGGCGGTCGTCTGGTGGGTGGTGGACAGCCTCGCCGCCAAGAACCAGCTCGAGGGCGAGAAGTGGGAGCCGTTCTTCACCGACCCCCGGGTCTGGAACACGTACATCCTGCCGGGCCTGAAGAACACCGTGATCGCCGCCGCCCTCGCCATGGTCATCGCCCTGCCGCTGGGTGCGCTGTTCGGCATCGCCCGGCTCTCCGACCACGCCTGGGTGCGGGCGGCGGCCGGCACGGTCGTGGAGTTCTTCCGCGCCATCCCGGTCCTGATCCTGATGCTCTTCGCCAACGCCGCCTATTCGGAGTTCACCGACGTCAGCCCCGAGACGCGGCCCCTGTACGCGGTCGTCACCGGCCTCGTCCTCTACAACGCGTCCGTGCTCGCCGAGGTCGTCCGCGCGGGCATCCTCGCCCTGCCGTCCGGGCAGACCGACGCGGCCAAGGCGATCGGCATGCGCAAGGGCCAGACCATGACGAACGTGCTGCTGCCGCAGTCGGTCACGGCCATGCTGCCGGCCCTCGTCAGCCAGCTCGTCGTCATCGTGAAGGACACCGCGCTCGGCGGCGCGATGCTCGGCTTCTCCGAGCTCCTCGCCTCCGTCCGCCCGATGAGCGCCAACTACGGGGCGAACACCATCGCCTCCTTCACGATCGTGGCCGTCGTCTTCGTCGTCCTCAACTTCCTCCTCACCTCCTTCGCCTCCTGGCTGGAGGGCCGCCTGCGCCGCGGCAAGAGGACCACCGGCGCGGTGGTGGGCGTCGAGGCGGTGGAGGAACTCGCCCGCCCGGGCGAACACCCACCGGAACCGGGCGAACGGAAGTGAGGAAGCCGGATACGGCGACGCCGGCCGGGGGCGCCGGCGCGCGGTGAGGGAGGCGGCCCGGCCTCCCTCGGCCGGGACCCGGCTGCCCGCGTGGCGGGGGCGGGGCCCGGGCCGCGCCCTGCCGGGGCTCGGCGCCTGGGCTTGAGGGAGGGGGTCCAGCCCTCCGACCGGAGGTCGGCGACCGGTCGGGCTCGGCGCCCGGGCGTGGGGAGGCGGGGTCGGCCCTCCGGCCGGAGCCGGCGACCGGCGGGAGCGGAGTCGGCCGCTTCGAGCGGAGGGGGGACCGGTCCGGGAGGGCCGGCCTTTTTCGGCCGGGCTGACGGGTCCTCGGCCGGGGGAGGGCGGAGGGCGGCCGTGAGGGAGGCGGAGGCGGGGTGCGCCCGGCCGGGAGACCGGCGGGGGCTCTTGCCGTCGTCGGCGGGCCGGTCCGTCGGACGGGTCCGTGCGGCGTGCTCAGCCGGAGCCCCCGCTCTGCCGAGAATGCAGGGCATGAGCGACACGCCGCCCGCAGCCCGTCCGCCGTCCACGTCCTCCCCGCCGACCAGCCGCACCGACCGGCTGCTCGCCGCGCTCGCCGGGATCCTCGCCGGGTACGGCGGACTCGCGGCCGCCGCGCTCGTCGCCGTCCTGGTGCGGCCCGAGGCCGGGCCGGTGCCGGCCGTCGGGGACGCCGTCGTCGACCTCACGTCGACCGCCGTCAAGGAATGGGCGATCCGGACGTTCGGCGAGAGCGACAAGGCCGTCCTGGAGTTCGGCATCCTGGTGCTGCTCGCCGCCCTCGCGGCCGCCCTCGGCCGGCTCGCCCTGCGCAGCACGGCCGCCGCGCTCGCCGGCGTCGCCGTGGTCGGTGCCGTCGGGGCGCTCGCCGCCGTCACCCGGCCCGACTCCGAGTCGGCGAGTGACGCGCTGCCCTCGCTCGTGGGCGCGGCCACGGCCGCCGCCCTGCTGTACCTCCTGGTTTGGCGGCTCACCCGGCCGCGCCCGGCCGCCGCCGGGAGAGCGGGCCGGCGCGGCTTCCTCGTCGCCGCGACGGGCGTGGCGGCGGGCGCCACCGGCGCCCTGGTCCTCGGCCACACCGTGGGCTCCACGCGCTCCGAGCACGCCACGGCCTCCCGCAACGCCCTGCGGCTGCCCCGGCCGGCCTCGCCCGCGCCCGCCGTACCACCCGGAGCCCAGCTCCCGGTCGACGGCATCAGCCCCTTCGTGACCCCGAACCGCGACTTCTACCGGGTCGACACCGCCCTCGTCGTCCCACGCGTCGACGCCGGCACCTGGCGGCTGCGGATCCACGGCAGGGGCGTGGCCCGCGAGCGCGTCCTCACGCTGTCCGAGCTGTTGCGCCGCGAGGTGATCGAGCGCGACATCACCCTCGCCTGCGTCTCCAACGAGGTCGGCGGGCCGCTCGTCGGCAACGCCCGCTGGCTCGGCGTCCGCCTCGCCGACCTGCTGCGCGAGTGCGGCGTGCGGCCGCCCTCGGCCGGCGGGCCCGCCGACCAGCTCGTCGCCCGCTCCGTCGACGGCATGACCATCGGCACGCCGGTGGAGGACGTCATGGACGGCCGCGACGCCCTGCTCGCCTTCGGCATGAACGGCGAGCCGCTGCCCTTCGCGCACGGCTTCCCGGTGCGCATGCTCGTCCCCGGCCTCTACGGCTACGTGTCGGCCTGCAAGTGGATCTCGTCGGTGGAGCTCACCACCTTCGACGCGTACGACGCCTACTGGGTGCCGCGCGGCTGGGCCGCCCAGGCCCCGGTCAAGACCCAGTCGCGGATCGACACGCCCCGCGCCTTCGGCCGCGTGACCGCGGGGACGGTCGCCGTCGCCGGAGTCGCCTGGGCCCAGCACCGGGGCATCTCGCGGGTCCAGGTACGGGTCGACGAAGGGCCCTGGCAGGATGCCGAGCTCGGTGCCGAGGACAGCCGCGACACCTGGCGCCAGTGGCTCTACCGCTGGCCGGCCGCCCCCGGCCGGTACACCCTGACCGTGCGCGCCACCGACGGCACCGGCGCCGTGCAGACCGAGCGGCGCACCGGCACGATGCCGGACGGCGCGACCGGCCTCCACTCCGTCGTCGTCACCGTCGACGCGGCGTGAGGGGCCGGGCGGGGCCGCCGCGTGGTGTCCGGCCGGCTTGCCGTCCGGCCGTCCGGCTGGCCGTCCGGCCGAAGAGCCGTCGGACTGACCGTCCGGCTGACCGGCTGACCGGCTGACCGGCTGACTGGCCGACCGGCCAACCTGCCGACGAGCCGAGGTGGGAGGCCCCCACGTCGGCCACGCCGTGACGGGAGGCCCCCGCCCGGCAGGGCCGAGCTCGCCCCGGATGCCCTCCGGCCCCCGGATGCCCCCCGCCCCCGAACGGCGCACCATGAAGACATGGACGGCACACCCGAGTTCGGCGAACTCAGCGCGCCGAGCCGCGTCGCCGGGCCCGACGAGGGGATCAGCACCGCCGAGCTCGCCCTCGCCGCCCGGAACCACGGGCTGCCCCTCGAAGCCCTGCGCTACGACACCAGCCCGCCCGGCCTCCACTACGTCCTGGTCCACTACGACATCCCGGCCGCCGACGCCGAGGACTGGCGGCTCACCGTCGACGGCCTGGTCGACCGGCCGCTCTCGCTCGGCCTCGCGGCGCTGCGCGAGCGACCCGCCGTCACCCACCGCGTCACCCTGGAATGCGCCGGCAACGGCCGGGCCCGGCTCGCGCCCCGCCCCGTCAGCCAGCCCTGGCTGGTCGAGGCCGTCGGGACGGCCGACTGGACCGGCGTCCCGCTGGCCACGCTGCTCGCCGAGGCGGGCGTCCGCGAAGGGGCCGTCGACGTCGTGTTCACCGGCGCCGACCACGGCGTCGAGCGCGGCAGCGAGCAGGACTACCGCCGCGCCCTGCCCCTCACGGTCGCCGCAGATCCGGCCCGCGCGGTGCTCGTGGCGTACGCGATGAACGGCGCACCACTGCCGCCCCAGCACGGCAGCCCGCTGCGCCTGGTCGTGCCCGGCTGGTACGGGATGGCCTCCGTGAAGTGGCTGCGCGCGGTCACCGTCACCGACACCCCGTTCACCGGCTTCCAGCAGACCGTCGCCTACCGCTTCCGGCAGCGCGCGGACGAGCCCGGCGAGCCGGTGACCGTCATCGCGCCCCGCGCCCTGATGATCCCGCCGGGCTTCCCCGACTTCATGACCCGCGCCCGGGTCGTCCGCCCGGGGCCGGTGCCGCTCACGGGCCGCGCCTGGTCGGGGCACGCGCCCGTCGTGCGCGTCGAGCTCAGCGACGACGGCGAGGAGAGCTGGACCGACACCGAGGTCGTCGCCGATCCCGAGCGGCCCTGGGCCTGGGCGGCCTGGCGCACCACCTGGACGGCGACCCCCGGCACGCACGTGCTCGCCGTCCGCGCCACCGACGCCGCAGGCCACACCCAGCCGCTCACGGCCCCCTGGAACCGGGGCGGCTTCGGGAACAACCTGGTCCAGCGGGTCGAGGTGCACTGCCTGCCGTAGCCGCGCCGGTTCCGTAACCGCGTCCGCTTCTGTAGCCGCGCCCGCTCCTGTAGCCACACCAGGGCCAGGCTCCGACAACCGTGCCCCGCTCCGACAGCGGTGCCTGGCTCCGCCCGTGCCAGGGGTGCCGTACCCGCCCGCCCCGGTCCCCTCCGAGCCCGGGTTAGAGTCGTCCGCGGACGTCCGTCGCCGCACACCACCGCATGACCGAGGAGCATTCCGTGACCGACCCGGAGACCACCGCCCTGCAGCAGCAGATCGCCCGGGAGCTGGAGGTCTCCGAGACCTTCGACCCGACCGCGGAGATCGAGCGCCGGGTGGCCTTCCTCACCGAGCGCCTCACCTCCACCGGGCTGCGCTGCCTGGTCCTCGGCATCAGCGGCGGCGTCGACTCCACCACCACCGGCCGGCTCTGCCAGCTCGCCGTCGAGCGGGCCCGCGCGGCCGGCCACGACGCCACCTTCTACGCCATGCGCCTCCCGTACGGCGTCCAGGCGGACGAGCACGACGCCCAGCTCGCCCTCGACTTCATCCGGGCCGACCACGTCCTCACGGTGGACATCAGGCCGGCCAGCGACGCCGCCCTCGACGCGACCGTGGCCGCGGGCGTCGTCTTCCGCGACGCGCACCACCAGGACTTCGTGCACGGCAACATCAAGGCCCGGCAGCGGATGATCGCCCAGTACGCCGTCGCCGGCGCGTACGACGGACTCGTCGTCGGCACCGACCACGCGGCCGAGGCGGTCTCCGGCTTCTTCACCAAGCACGGCGACGGCGCCGCCGACGTCGTGCCGCTCACCGGCCTGACCAAGCGCCGCGTGCGCGCCGTCGCGGACGAGCTCGGTGCCCCCGCCGAACTGGTCTGGAAGACGCCGACGGCCGACCTGGAGACCCTGGACCCGGGCAAGCCCGACGAGGACGCCCTCGGCGTCACCTACGACGAGATCGACGACTTCCTGGAGGGCAAGCCGGTCGGCGACGCCGCCTTCGCGTCGATCGTCCGCCGTTACGAGCTCACCGACCACAAGCGCCGCCTGCCGATCGCGCCCTGAACCCCTGCCCGGAGCCCACCGGGCGCTCCGCGGCCGCCCGTCACCCCCGGGTGACGGGCGGGGGACCATCCGGCCGTTTCCGCGTGGCGGGGGCGGCCGGGCGAGCGGGCGGTGGTGTGCCCTGAGGTGACGTCAGCAGACGCACCACCGAAGGGAGAACCACCCGTGTTGTTCGGCAGCACCCCGGCATTCAGCAGCTTCTCGGTCGACGACCTCGACGCGGCCCGCGCCTTCTACGGCGACACGCTCGGTCTTCAGGCGGGCGAGGAGGGGTCCGGCGACATGCGCATGCTGTTCCTCACCCTCGCCGGCGGCGCGAAGGTCCTGGTCTACCCGAAGGGCGACCAGCACAGCCCGGCGAGCTTCACCGTCCTCAACTTCCAGGTCGACGACATCGAGGCCGCCGTCGACGCCCTGAAGGACAAGGGCGTCGAGTTCCAGCGCTACCCGGGCTTCGAGTTCGACGACAAGGGCATCTGCCGGGACACCCACGGCCCGGCCATCGCCTGGTTCACCGACCCGGCGAAGAACGTCATCGCGGTGCTCCAGGACTGACCCCGGCCCTGTGCGGCGGCGTACCACCGTCATGTGATCCACTGGCCCGGCGGGGGTGTCGGACACGGGCGTCCGAGGGCGGGTCCCATACGGGCGTCCGAGACGGGTGTCCGGCATGGCAGGCTCCCCACGGGCGTCCGACACGGGTGTCCGCCGCACGGGTGTCCCACACGGCGGGTCCCGGACACGGGGCCCGGTGTCACGAACAGGAGCAGGAAGCCTTGTCCACGTACCGTCAGCCCGGGCTCGTCCTCACGGACCGCCGCTTCACCGTCCCCCTCGACCACGAGCGCCCCGACGGCGAGACGATCGAGCTCTACGGACGCGAGGTCGTCGCGAGCGACAAGGCGCACCGGACCGACCTGCCCTGGCTGCTGTACCTGGAGGGCGGACCCGGCTTCGGCGCGCGCCGGTTCATCGGACCGCAGGCCTGGCTGGGCCGGGCCGTGAAGGAGTTCCGCGTCCTCCTGCTCGACCAGCGCGGCACCGGACACTCCACGCCGGCCAACCGGCAGACCCTGCCGCTGCGCGGCACCCCGGCGGAGCAGGCCGCCTACCTCGCCCACTTCCGTGCCGACTCCATCGTCAGGGACTGCGAGCTGCTGCGCCGCGAACTCACCGGCGGCGCCCCCTGGACCGTCCTCGGCCAGAGCTTCGGCGGCTTCTGCGCCACCCACTACCTGTCCACCGCGCCCGAGGGACTGGCGACCGTCCTCGTCACCGGCGGACTGCCGTCGCTGCACGCCACCGCCGACGAGGTCTACCGGGCCGCGTACCCGCGGATCCGGCGCAAGAACGAGGCCCACTACGCCCGCTACCCCGACGACGTCGAGCGGGTCCGCCGCATCGCCGCCCACCTCCACGAGCACGAGGTCTCCCTGCCGGGCGGCGGCACGCTCACCCCCGAGGCCTTCCAGTCCCTCGGCATCCTCCTCGGCGGCGGCAGCGGCAGCCACCAGCTCCACCTGCTCCTGGAGGAGGCCTTCGTGCCGACCGCGGCCGGTCCCGCGCTGTCCGACGCCTTCCTCGAGGACGTGCAGGCCCAGCTCTCGTACGCGGGACACCCGCTGTACGCCGTGCTCCACGAGGCCATCTACGCCCAGGGCCCGAGCCGCGGCCACGGCCCGACCGACTGGGCCGCGCAGCGCGTGCGGACCGAGTTCCCCGAGTTCGACGCGGCGAAGGCGCTCGCCGGCGACGGTCCCGTCCTCCTCACCGGCGAGAGCATCCACCCCTGGCACTTCACCACCGACCCGGCGCTGCGCCCGCTGCGCGAGACCGCCGGACACCTCGCCGCCCGCGCCGACTGGGCGCCGCTCTACGACCCGGCGCGGCTCGCCGCCAACGAGGTGCCGGTCGCCGCGGCCGTCTACCACGACGACATGTACGTGGACACCGCCCACTCCCTCGAGACGGCGCGGGCGATCCGGGGCCTGCGCACCTGGGTCACCGACGAGTTCGAGCACGACGGCGTGCGGGCCGGCGGACCGCGCGTCCTCGACCGGCTCCTCGCTCTCGTCCGCGACGAGCTCTGACGGAACCGGCCACTCCGCGTCCGGGGAGCGCTCCCCGGACGCGGGGGCGGCGGGCGCGGCCGCGCCCCGGCGCCCCGCGCCTCCCACCGGACCGGCGGCGGTGGCCCCGGACAAAAGTCCAAGCGGTGCCCACCGATTGCTCATGGTGCGGCCGTCCCGCGGGGGATAGACATCGGTCCGAGCCCCGAGCCCCGAGCCCCGAGCCCCGAGCCCCGAGACGGTGTCTCGGCGTGTCTGGAGAGGACGGACATGACCACCCACGTCGAGACCGAGATCGCGAGCCAGCCGGACTGCTGGCGGCGCGCTGCCGAGACCGCCGCCGAGCGGGCCGGGCTGCTGCCCCGCACCGGCGAGCGGATCGCCGTCGTCGGCTGCGGCACCTCCTACTTCATCGCCCGCGCCTACGCCGCCCTGCGCGAGTCGCTCGGCGAGGGCGAGACCGACGCCTTCCCGGCCTCCGACCCGACCCCGCTCGGCCGCGGCTACGACCGGATCGTCGCCCTCACCCGCTCCGGCACCACCACCGAGGTCGCCGGGCTGCTCGCCCGGGCCGCCGGGCGGATCCCCACCCTCGCGCTCACCGGCGTCCCCGACAGCCCGGCCGGCCACCACGCCGACACCGTCCTCGACCTCGGCTTCGCCGACGAACGCTCCGTCGTCCAGACCCGGTTCGCCACCACGGCGCTGCAACTCCTGCGCGCCGGCCTCGGCGTCGACCTCGAGGCGTCGGTCGGCGACGCCGAACTCGCCCTGTACGAGCCGCTGCCCGCCGCCTGGGAGCGGCACGGCCAGTTCACGTTCCTCGGCACCGGCTGGACCGTCGGCCTCGCCGACGAGGCCGCGCTCAAACTCCGCGAGGCGGCCCGCGCCTGGTCGGAGTCGTACCCGGCGATGGAGTACCGGCACGGACCCATCAGCATCAGCGACCCGGACAGCCTGGTCTGGTGCCTCGGCCCCGTGCCGCCCGGCCTCGCCGACGAAGTCAACGCCACCGGAGCCCAGTTCGTCGCCGACGCCGTCGACCCGGTCGCCGCCCTGGTGCGCGCCCAGCGGCTCGCCGTCGCCCTCGCCCGCCGTCGCGGCCTCAACCCCGACCGGCCGCGCAACCTCACCCGCTCGGTCATCCTCGCCGGGGCCCGCTGACCGGGCACCGCCGGACGCCGCCGCGCCCCGGCTCGTATCCTGCGCTCATGATCGAGAAAACCGAACAGGCCCCGCAGCTGGCCGAGATGCCCTCCGACTGGCAGCGCGCCCTCGCCGTCGTCGCCCACCCCGACGACCTGGAGTACGGCTGCGCGGCCGCCGTCGCCCGCTGGACCGACGAGGGCAAGGAGGTGGCCTACCTCCTCGTCACCCGCGGCGAGGCCGGCATCGACTCGCTCGACCCGGCCACCTGCGGGCCGCTGCGCGAGCAGGAGCAGCGGGACAGCGCCGCGGTCGTGGGCGTGCGGACCGTGGAGTTCCTCGACCACGGGGACGGTGTGATCGAGTACGGGCTCGGGCTGCGCCGCGACATCGCCGCCGCGATCCGCCGCCACCGGCCCGAACTCGTCATCACCCTCAACCACCGCGACACCTGGGGCCCGGAGCCCGGCGGCTTCTGGAACACGCCGGACCACCGCGCCGTCGGCCGCGCCACCCTGGACGCGGCGGCGGACGCCGGCAACCGCTGGATCTTCCCCGAGCTGACCGAGCAGGGCCTGGAGCCGTGGAACGGCGTGCGCTGGGTGGCCGTCGCCGGCTCCAACCTGCCGACCCACGCCGTCGACGCGGGTCCGGGCCTGGAGCGCGCCGTGCTCTCGCTGCGCGCCCACCGCACGTACATCGAGGCGCTGACCGAGCAGGACGTGGAGGAGTACTGCCGGTCGTTCGTCGCCGAGTCCACCGCCCGCGCCGCCGACCGCTTCGGCGGCCGCCCGGCGGTGGCCTTCGAGGTGTACCCCCGCTAGGGCCTGTCCGGCGCACGGGTGGGTGCCGGACGGGCCCTGGGGGAGTGGGCCTAGGGAGGGGCAGGCCCTCAGTGCCTCCTGAAGCGGTCATGGAGGCGGGGGCCGCTTCCTCGTCGTCGTCCGACGCCCGCAAGGCCTCACGGTCACCGGAGGAACGGAGGTTCCGTGGACGTGGAGGCTCCTGTTCGTCACGGCATGAGCTGTCAGCCCATGGACGGATCGGGCTTCAGGACCGCGAAGGGCGCGCCGAAGGGGTCCGCGAACCAGGCGATCCGGCCGACGTCCGGGACGTCCGCCGGCGGCATGAGGACCGAACCGCCGCTCTCCTGCACGGTCGCGGAGGTGGTGTCGGGGTCCTCGACCATGAAGTACGGGATCCAGCGCGCCTTGTCGGCTCCGCCCTGGAGCGGTGCCGCGCCGCCGAACGAGGCGTCGTTCAGGTCACCCTCGGCCGTCGAGATCACCCGATAGGTCATGCCCGGCGCCTCCATCTCCTCCCAGCGCCAGCCGAACAGCGCGCGGTAGAAGGCGAGCGTGGCCTCCGGGTCGACGGTGTGCAGCTCGACCCACACCAGTGTGTTGGGTACGGAGGTCCGCTCCAGACCCTTGACCCGGCCCGGCTCCCACACGGCGAACTGCGCGCCGCCGCGGTCGGTCAGCGCCGCCATCCGGCCCGCGTCCATGACGTCGAAGGCGGCGAGCCGCACCGTGCCCCCGTTGTCCTCGGCCGTCTGGGTGGTCGCCTCGGCGTCCGGGGTCTGGAAGTAGACGGTCCAGGCGCTGCTCGCGCCCTCCTCGGTGAGCGGGCCGAGCGCGGCGACGGTCTTGCCGTCCTGCTGGAAGAATCCGTAGCCGCCGGCGTCCGGGCCGGCCGAGACGAAGTCCCAGCCGAAGACCCGGCCGTAGAACATCGCGGCGGCGTCCGTGTCTCGGCTGCCGAGGTCGAGCCAGTCGGGCGAGCCGGTGGTGAAGTCCGTTCCGAGCATGGGGGTGAGTCCCGTCCTTCCGGGTGGGGAGGCCGTGCCGTGACGGCGGGTGGCGGGTGTTCCGGCCACCATGGCCGATCCTTGCCGCCGGGCCAGGCCCGCGCAGCGCCGCCCGCCGGGTTTCATCCGCACGGCGCAGCGCGCCCACCGGGCCTCACCCCGGCCGCTCCTCGCGGGCGCCGCCGTACGGGGCCTGATGCCTGCGTCTCCTTGGCGGGCGCCGCGGCCGCCCTTCACCCAGGGCGCTCAGGTCCCTCAGGCGCCTCACCCGGGCCTCTCAGGCCCCTCACCCAGGGCGCCCGGGCTCCTCAGGCCCCCTCACCCAGGCCCCTCAGGCGGGCCTACCCAGGCCACTCATCCAGCACCTCAGGCGCATCACTCAGCCCCTCAGGCGCCTCACCCAGACCACTCAGCCCTCGCCGGCCGCCGTGGCCCTGCGGTCCAGGTCCGCCATCAGGAGGTCGCCGTTGACCATGGCCGCCGCCCGGTAGCCGCCGCTCGCCGCGTTCACCACCTGCTCGTGCGCGCCGATCGCGTTCCCGGCCGCCCAGACGCCCGGGACGCTCGTGCGGCCCGTCTCGTCGACCGTGACGAAGGTGCCGAACGGCGTCTCGTGCGTGGCCGCGCCGAGCGCCGTGAGCAGGCCGTCGCGGGGCACGGTCCGGGTCCCGACGAACACGACCTCGCGGGCCGCGACCCGCCCGTCCGCCATGCGTACCCCCGTGATCCGGTCCTCTGCGACCACCAGCCCGGCCACCTCGCCCCTCACGACCGTCACACCGGCCGCCGCGAGCCGGGCCGTGTCCTCGGCCGAGGGTTCCGGGGCGGTGTGCAGGAAGAGGGTCACGTCGGCGGACCACTGCGAGACCATCAGCGCCTGGTGCGCGGGCATCGCCGGGTGCGCGATCACGCCGAAGGCCCGGTCGCGCACCTCCCAGCCGTGGCAGTACGGGCAGTGGATCACGTCACGGCCCCAGCGCTCGGCGAGACCGTCGATCGCCGGCAGCTCGTCGACCAGACCGGTGGTGACGATCAGCCGGCGCGCGCGGACCACCCGCCCGTCCGCGAGACGCACCGCGAAGCCCTCGCCGGAGCCGCCGGCCGAGCTGCGGTCCGAGTCGCGGTCCCGACCGACTCCCGGACCGACTCCCGGACCGTCGTGCGCGCCGTCGGCCGGCTGTCGCGTCACGGACGTGACCAGGCCCTCCGTCCACTCCACTCCGTACGCGGCGATCTCCCGCCGCCCGGCCGCCAGGAAGTCGGCCGGGCTCATGCCGTCCAGGCCGAGATAGCCCTGCATGTGGCCGGCGGGCGCGTTGCGCGGCTCGCCCGCGTCGATCACCAGGGTGGTGCGCCGGGCCCGGCCCAGGACCAGGGCCGCGCTCAGGCCGGCCGCGCCGCCGCCGACCACCACCACGTCGTAGTCGGTCCGCATGTTCCGCGTGTTCCGCACGCTGTGTTCGCTCATGCCGCGAGGGTCGCCCGTCGGCACACGGTTGACAAACGAAGTTGCCGTTTCTGCAATGGGAGCATGACCGAAGACGCCCGCATCGAAGCCGTCCTCACCGAGGTCGGGCCCCGGCTCCGCCGCATCCGCAGGGAGCGCGGGGCGACGCTCGCCGAGCTGTCCACCGCCACCGGCATCTCGGTGAGCACGCTCTCGCGCCTGGAGTCGGGACAGCGCAAGCCCAGCCTCGAACTGCTGCTGCCGATCGCCCGCGCCCACCAGGTGCCGCTGGACGAGCTGGTCGGCGCCCCGCCGGTCGGCGACCCGCGCGTCAAGGCCCGGCCGATCGTCCGTCACGGCCGCACGATGTACCCGCTCACCCGCCAGCCCGGCGGGCTCCAGGCGTACAAGGTCGTCCAGGAACCCGGTTCCGAGGCGCCCGACCCGCGCGTCCACGAGGGCTACGAGTGGCTGTACGTGCTCTCCGGGCGGCTGCGGCTGGTGCTCGGTGAGCACGACGTGGTGCTCGGCGCCGGCGAGGCGGCCGAGTTCGACACCCGGGTGCCGCACTGGTTCGGCCCGGCGGGGGACCGGCCGGTGGAGTTCCTCAGCCTGTACGGGCCGCAGGGCGAGCGCATGCACGTGCGGGCTCGTCCGAAGAGCTCCTGAGAGGCCGCCGCCGGGCAGGTGCTACGGCTTCCCGGACTCGGCGAGCCGGTCCAGTTCGCGCATCGTCTCGGAGTGGGCGCTCATCCGGCCGCTCACGGTGCCGATGGCGAAGAGCGCCGTGCCGGCGACGGCGGCCGGCACGGACAGGCCGAGTATCAGCAGGGCCTCGGGCCAGTCGCGCTCGTCCCCGCACAGGTCGCCGTTGTGGCGGCCCTCGTTGGCCGTGCCGTACTCGGTCAGCAGCCGGGATCTGCAGTCACGCGTGTGCCGGCCGTCGGGGCTCTCGACCTCGTACGGCGTGAGCAGCAGCAGCGCGCACCAGGTCCACAGGAGCGCCGCCACGGCCAGCAGGCCGACACCCCAGGCGCTCGTCCGACGGGCCTGGGCGCGGAACTCGAGGTCGTACTCACGTGATCGCATGGCGGACGAATCTAGCAGCGGCGGAAAGACGACTCGCGCGGCTGGTTCCGCGAAGCCAAGCGACCGCTTAGTATGCGGTCGACCCACGCAGGACGGACGACGGCACCTGGAGGCTCCGGATGCAGGCATGGCGAGTGCACGAGAACGGCGAACCGGGCGAGGTGATGCAGCTCGACGAGACCGACCGGCCCGTGCCCGGTGAGGGCCAGGTGCTGCTCAAGGTGCGCGCCACCGGCCTCAACTTCCCCGACGCGCTGCTGTGCCGGGGTCAGTACCAGGTGCGCCCTCCGCTGCCCTTCACCCCCGGCGTGGAGGTCTGCGCCGAGACCGAGGACGGCCGTCGCGTCATCGCGACGCCCGCACTGCCCTACGGCGGACTCGCCGAGTACGCGGTGGCCGACGCGGCCGCGCTGCTCCCGGCCCCCGAGGCGCTGGACGACGCCGAGGCCGCCGCCCTCCACATCGGCTACCAGACCGGCTGGTTCGGGCTGCACCGCAGGGCCGCCCTGCAGGAGGGCGAGACCCTGCTCGTGCACGCCGCCGCGGGCGGTGTCGGCAGCGCCGCCGTCCAGCTCGGCAAGGCGGCCGGCGCCACCGTCATCGGCGTCGTCGGCGGCGCCGACAAGGCCGCCGTCGCCCGCGAACTCGGCTGTGACACCGTCGTCGACCGGCATGCCGAGGACGTCGTCGCCGCCGTCAAGGAGGCCACCGGAGGCCGCGGCGCGGACGTGATCTACGACCCGGTCGGCGGCGCCGCCTACCAGCAGTCCGCCAAGGTCGTCGCCTTCGAGGGCCGGATCGTGGTCGTCGGCTTCGCCAGCGGCACCATTCCGAGCCCCACCCTCAACCACGCCCTCGTGAAGAACTACTCGATCGTCGGCCTGCACTGGGGCCTGTACAACCTGAAGGACCCGGCCGCCGTCCTGCGCTGCCACGAGACCCTCACCGAACTCGCCGCCAAGGGCCTGATCAAGCCGTACGTGAGCGAGCGCGTGCCCTTCGCCGGCGCGGCCGACGCCGTGCAGCGGCTCTCCGAAGGCGTCACCACCGGCCGCCTCGTCGTCCTCCCGGAAGGGGCCCGGGCATGACGGAGACCACGCTCGACGCCGCCGAACTCGTCGACCGCACCCGCCGCCTGCTCGCCGAGCACCCGCCCGCGACCACCGGCCGCACCGAGTTCCTGCGCGCCCGCTTCGACGCCGGACTCGCCTGGGTGCACTACCCGGTGGGCCTGGGCGGCCTCGGCGCCCCGCGTTCGCTCCAGGCCGTCGTCGACGCCGAACTCGCCGCCGCCGGAGCCCCCGACAACGATCCCCGCCGGATCGGAATCGGCCTCGGCATGGCCGCCCCGACCCTGCTCGCCTACGGCTCCGAGGAGGTCAAGGAGCGCTTCCTGAGGCCGCTGTGGGTCGGCGAGGAGGTCTGGTGCCAGCTCTTCAGCGAGCCCGGCGCCGGCTCGGACCTCGCCGCCCTCGGCACCCGGGCGGTCCGCGACGGAGACGCGTGGGTCGTGAACGGACAGAAGGTGTGGACGTCCAGCGCCCACGTGGCCCGCTGGGCGATCCTCATCGCCCGTACCGACCCCGACGTGCCCAAGCACCGGGGCATCACCTATTTCGTCTGCGACATGACCGACCCGGGCGTCGAGGTCAGGCCGCTGCGCCAGATCACCGGCGAGGCCGAGTTCAACGAGGTCTTCCTGACGAACGTCCGCATCCCCGACGCCCACCGCCTCGGCGAGGTCGGCGACGGCTGGCGGGTCGCCCAGACCACCCTCATGAACGAGCGGGTCTCCATCGGCGGCGCCCGGCTGCCCCGCGAGGGCGGCATGATCGGCAAGGCGGCCGAGACCTGGCGGAACCGTCCCGACCTGCGCACCCACGACCTGCACCGCCGGCTGCTCGACCTGTGGGTGGACGCCGAGGTGGCCCGCCTCACCGGTGAACGGCTGCGCCAGCAGCTGGTCGCGGGCCAGCCGGGCCCCGAGGGCAGCGCCATGAAGCTCGGCTTCGCCCGGCTCAACCAGGCCATCAGCGCCCTGGAGGTCGAACTCCTGGGCGACGAGGGTCTGTTGTACGGCGACTGGGCGATGGTCCGGCCGGACCTGGTCGACTTCACCGGCCGCGACGCGGGCTACCGCTATCTACGCTCCAAGGGCAACTCGATCGAGGGCGGCACCACCGAGGTGCTGCTCAACATCGTGGCCGAACGGGTCCTGGGCCTGCCGCCCGAGCCCCGCAACGACAAGGACGTCGCCTGGAAGGACCTCGCCCGATGACGCGACAGCCGGACCTGCTCTACTCCGAGACCGAGGACGACCTGCGGGCCGCCGTCCGCTCGCTGCTCGCCGACCGGGCCGGCCCGCAGGCGGTGCTCGGCCGGATCGAGGACGAGCGCCCCTACCTCCCCGGACTGTGGGACGCCCTCGCGGGCGGGATGGGCGCCGCCGGGCTGCTCGTCCCGGAGAAGCTGGGCGGCCAGGGCGCGAGCCACCGCGAGGCGGCCGTGGTCCTGGAGGAACTCGGCCGGGCGGTGACCCCGGCGCCGTACCTCACCAGCGCGGTCGTGGCGACCGGGACGCTGCTGGCGCTCGAGGCCGGAAGCGGCCCGGCGGCCGACCTGCTCGCCGGGATGGCGAGCGGTGAACGCGTCGCCGTTCTGGCCGTGCCGTTCGCCACCGCACCCCGCACGGTGACCGACCCCGCTCACCGCGTGCCCGCCGTCGCGGACGCCGCGGCGGCCGACGTCCTCCTCGTCCCGCGCCCCGACGGGCTGTACGCCGTCGACGCCGGGGACGCCGTGGTCACCCGGCAGTCCTCGCTCGATCTGACGCGCCCGCTGGCCGTCGTCGACACGAGCGGGGCCGCGGGTGTCCGGCTGGCGGACGCCGAGGCGGGGCGCGCCGCGGTCCGGCAGGGGCTCCTCGCGGGCGCCGGGCTGCTCGCCTCCGAGCAGCTGGGGATCGCCGAGTGGTGCCTGGAGGAGACCGTCCGGCACACCAGGGAACGCCACCAGTTCAACCGGCCGGTCGGCTCCTTCCAGGCGCTGAAGCACCGGATGGCCCAGCTCTGGCTGGAGCTCGTGGGCGCCAGGGCGGCGGCCCGCGCCGCCGCCGACGCGCTCGCGACCGGCGCCCCGGACGCCGAGCTGACGGTCGCCGTCGCACAGGCCTACTGCTCGAAGGCGGCCGTCCACGCGGCGGAGGAGTGCGTGCAGCTGCACGGCGGCATCGGCATGACCTGGGAGCACCCGGCACACCTGGCGCTCAAGCGGGCGAAGTCCGCCTCGATCGCGCTGGGTTCGGCCGGCCGGCACCAGGACGCCGTCGCCGACCTGATGGACCTGCCGGCCCCGAGGTGAGCGTCCGCATCGCCCACCGAGGTGCCCGGTAAGGGGCCCATGTGTCCGCACTCCTTTACATACTGTTTAATTGCGAAGTCTTCGCAATAACAGTTGATCTTCAAAAGGGGTGTGGACACCATGGCCAGGACGGCCGCCCGACCGGTCCGACGCGCGTCCGCCGCGCTACTCGCCGGGGCCACCGCCCTCACGGCGGCGGCCTGCTCGAACCCCGGCGGCGGCGCCGGCTCCGGCGGCCCCCAGGACTCCGCCGTCGTCGGCATCGCCTTCGAGCCCGAGACCCTCAGCCCCCTCCTCGGCTACGGCAAGGACGGCAACTCCAAGATCTTCGACGGGCTCCTCGCCTTCGACGCCGGCATGAAGCTGCGGCCCGCGCTCGCCGCCGCGCTGCCCACCGTCAGCGCCGACGGCCTCACGTACACCTACAGGCTGCGCCAGGGCGTGACCTTCAGCGACGGAAAGCCCTTCACGGCCAGGGACGTCGTCTTCACCTACCGGACGATCCTCGACCCGAGGACCAACAACCCGTCACGGACCGAACTCGACGCACTCAAGGACGTCAGGGCCACCGACGACGACACCGTCGTCTTCACCCTCAAGTACCCCTACGCGCCCTTCGCCGAGCGCACCGTCCTCGCCATCGCACCCGAGCACGTCGCCGGCCGGCAGGACGTCAACACCGGCTCCTTCACCACCAGGCCGGTCGGCACCGGCCCGTACGTCCTCACCGGCTGGTCCAAGGGCGAGAAGCTCACCTTCCAGGCCAACCCGCACTACTGGGGCGGCGCCCCGGCCGTGAAGAAGCTCACCATGGCCGTCGTCAAGGACGACGACGTGCGCGCCACCCGGCTGCGCGCCGGCGACCTCGACGCCGCGATCCTGCCGCCGAACCTCGCCGCCGGCTTCAGCGGCGACACGGCGAAGAAGACCTACACCGCCACGACCTACGACTACCGCACGGTCACCCTGCCCACGCACAACCGCGTCGCCGGCGACCCGGCCGTCCGCCGCGCGCTCGACGTCGCCGTCGACCGGCAGACCATGGTCGACAAGATCCTCGAAGGCGCGGGCCGGCCCGCCTACGGACCCGTCCCCACCGACAGCCCCTGGTTCGCCAAGGGCACCGAACGCCGCCACGACCTCGCCGGCGCGCGGAAGATCCTCGACGAGGCCGGATGGAAGCCCGGCCCCGACGGCGTCCGCGTGAAGAACGGCGTCCGCGCCGCCTTCCCGCTCTGGTACCTCTCCGGCGACCGGCTCCGCCAGGACCACGCCCTCGCCTACGCCTCCGACGCCAAGAAGGCCGGCATCGAGATCACCACCCAGGCCGGCACCTGGGAGGTCATCGAACCGCGGATGAAGACCGACGCCGTCCTCGCCGGCGGCGGCTCACCCGGCGACCCCGACTTCGACCAGTACCTGCTCCTGAAGTCCACCCTCGGCGGCGACGGCTTCAACAACATGGCGTGGTACGACAACAGGACCGTCGACCGCGCCCTGGAGGACGGCCGCCGGACCGGCGACCCGGCCAGGCGCAAGGCCGCGTACGACACCGTCCAGCGCGAACTCGTCAAGAACCCCGGCTACACCTTCCTCACCCACGTCGACCACCTCTACGTCGTCAGCGACCGCTGGGACACCGCCGCCGGCGGCCTCACCACCCAGGTCGAGCCGCACGACCACGGCCTCGGCTCCGGCCCCTGGTGGAACATCGAGGACTGGAAGCCCAAGAGCGGCGGAACGAGCGCGAAGTGAGCCGCCGCCTCCCCTGGGCGGCCATGACCCGGATGACGGGACGGCGCGCACTCGCCGCCGTCCCCGTCCTCCTCGGCGTCACCCTCGCGGTCTTCGCCGTCGCCGCCGCCTCCCCGTTCGACCCGGTCAAGGCCTACGCCGGCACCGCGGGACTCACCGCCTCGCAGGAGAACCTCGACCAGATCCGTGCCAACCTCGGCGTCGACCGGCCCTGGCCCGCACAGTGGTGGGACTGGCTCGGCCGGGCCGTCCAGGGCGACTTCGGCGACTCCGGAGTCATGCGCCAACCCGTCGCCGACGCCATCGCCGAGCGGGTCGGCTGGTCCGCGCTGCTCGCCGCCACCGCCTTCCTCGTCGCCATCACCCTCGGCACCACCCTCGGCGTGCTCGCCGGACGCCGCCGCGGCGGCCTCCTCGACCGCGCCGTCAGCTCACTCGCGTACACCCTGGAAGCCGCGCCCGCCTTCTGGCTCGGCCTGCTCGCCATCTGGTTCTTCGCCCTGAGGCTCGGCGCGCTCCCGGCCGGCGGCCTCACCGACACCGCGAGCGACACCGTCACCGCCGGCCAGGTCGCCACCCACCTCGTGCTGCCCGCCCTGGTCCTCGGCGTCTCCCAACTGCCCTGGTTCTTCCTCTACGTACGCCAGGGCGTCGGTAACGCCCTGGAAGAGGACCCGGTCCGCGGCGCCCGCGCCCGCGGCCTCGCCGAACGCACCGTCCTCACCGGCCACGCGCTGCGCTCCGGCATGCTGCCCGTGCTCACCCTCGTCGGCTCCCGCGTGCCCGAACTCATCACCGGAGCGCTGCTCGTGGAGACCGTCTTCAGCTGGCCCGGCATCGCCGCCGCCACCGTCCAGGCCGCCGTCTCCGCGGACTTCCCGCTGCTCGCCGCGCTCACCGTGCTCGCCACCGCCGCCGTGCTGCTCGGCAACCTCCTCTCCGACCTCCTCTACGGGCTCGCCGACCCCCGGGTGGGATTCGATGGCTGACACGCAGCGCGCGACCGCCCGCCGACGGCCCCGCGCCGCCGTCCCGGCCGACGCCACCCGCCGGGTCCGGCTGTGGACCTCTGCCCTGATCCTCGGCGCCGTCGTCCTCGCCGTCCTCCTCGTCCCGCCGCTGGTCCGGCTCGACGAGCAGGCCGTCGACCTGGGACGCAAACTGCTGCCACCGTCCTGGGACCATCCTTTCGGCACCGACGACGTCGGCCGTGACCTGCTGCTCCGCTGTGTCTACGGGCTGCGCGTCTCGCTCCTCGTCGGCCTGGTCGCCGCCCTCGCCGCCACCGTCATGGGCACCGCCGTCGGCGCCGCGGCCGGCGCGCTCGGCGGACGCGTCGACCGCTTCGTCATGCGCGTCGTCGACGCGTTCTCGTCCGTGCCGCACCTGCTGCTCGGGATCTTCGTCGTCGCCATGTTCCGGCCCGGCGTCTGGCCCGTGATCGTCTCCGTGGCGCTCACCCACTGGCTCTCCACCGCCCGGATCGTCCGATCCGAAGTCCTCTCGCTGTGCTCCCGGCCCTTCGTCGACGCGGCGATCTCCGGCGGCGCGTCCCGTTGGCGGATCGCCGTGCGGCACCTGCTGCCCGCCGTGCTGCCGCAGGCCGGACTGGCCGCCGTGCTCATGGTGCCGCACGCCATGTGGCACGAGTCGGCGCTGTCCTTCCTCGGCCTCGGCCTGCCCAGCCACCAGGCCAGCCTCGGCAACCTGGTGCAGGGCGCACGCTCCTCGCTGCTCGCCGGCGACTGGTGGCCGACCCTCTTCCCCGGCCTCTTCCTCATCGTGCCGACCCTCGCCGTCGCCGGCCTCGTCGGCGTCTGGCGCGACCGGCTCAACCCGCGCCGCCGATCGGAGCTGACGCTGTGACCGCCCCTGACGCGCACCTCGTACGGGCGCTCGAAGCCGTCAGCGCCGAACGCGCCGCGGACGCCGTCCTCAGCGTCCGCGGACTCACCGTCCGCTTCCGGATGCGCGGCGGCCGGAGCGTCGCGGCCGTCACCGACGCCGACTTCGACCTCGCGGCGGGGGAGTGCCTGGCCCTCGTCGGCGAAAGCGGCTGCGGCAAGTCCGTCCTCGCCTCCGCCCTCCTCGGCCTGCTCCCCGGCAACGCGGAAACGGAGGGCACGGCCCTCCTGACGACCCCGGCCGGCCCGCGGCGGCCCCACCGGGACCGGCCGGGGCCGGACCCGGGCCGGCGCGACGACCGGGACGGGGACGTCGGTCGGCAGGCCGGTCGTCCGCGGGGCGACCGGCCGCAGGAGGTGCTCGACCTGCTCGCCGCCGACGAGCGGACGCTCGCACGGGCCGTACGCGGGCGGCGGATCGGCCTCGTACCGCAGAGCCCGGCCGCCCACCTCACCCCGGTGCGCACCGTACGGGCCCACCTGGAGGAGACCGTACGGGCCCTCACCGACACCCCGCGGCGCGAGCGGCGTGCCGCGGCGGAAGCCGCCGCCGAGCGAGCCGCTTTCCCCGCCGGGCACCTCGACCGCTACCCGCACGAACTCTCCGGAGGCCTCGCCCAGCGGGCCGCCACCGCCCTCGCCCTCGTCGGCGACGCGCCGCTGCTGCTCGCCGACGAACCCACCACCGGACTCGACCGCGAGCTCGTCGACCGCACCGCCGACGAACTGCGGCGCCACGCCGACCGCGGCAAGGCGCTGCTGCTCATCACGCACGACCTGACGGCAGCCCGCCGGGTGGCCGACCGGGTGGCCGTCATGTACGCCGGACGCATCGTCGAGATCGCGCCCGCGGCCCGCTTCTTCGGCGAGCCCGGACCCCGGCACCCGTACGCACGCGGACTCCTGGACGCCCTGCCGGAGCGGGAGTTCACGCCCGTCCCCGGACTGCCGCCCGCACTGTCCGACCTGCCCGAGGGCTGCGCCTTCGCCCCGCGCTGCGCCCGGGCGAGCGCGGCCTGCGCGGTGCGGCCGGAGTTCCTCGCGGGCGCCGCCTGCCACCATCCCCTGGGAGCGACCCGTGCTTGAACTGCACTCCGTCACCGCCGGATACGAGCGCCGTACGCCGGTGTTCCGCGACGTCTCCCTCACCGTCGCCGCCGGCGAGTCCGTCGGGCTGCTCGGCCCCAGCGGCTGCGGCAAGTCCACCCTGGCCCGGGTCGCCGCGCTGCTGCACCGCCCCGACGCGGGCCGGGTCGTCCTCGACGGCACCACGGTACGGGCCTGGCGCCACCGCGCCCCGCGCGCACAACGCACCGCGATCGGCGTGGTCTTCCAGCAGCCGCGGCTCTCCGCCGACCCGCGGCTGCGCCTCGCCGACCTCGTCGCCGAGCCGCTGCGGGCCACCGGGCGACGCGGCGAGATCCCCGCGCGGCTCGCCGAACTGCTGCCCGCGGTCGGCCTCACCGAGGACCTGCTCGGCCGCCGCCCGCACGAGGTCAGCGACGGCCAGCTGCAACGCGCCTGCCTGGCCCGGGCCCTGGTGCTGCGCCCCCGCTGGCTGGTCTGCGACGAGATGACCGCGATGCTCGACGCGTCCACGACCGCGGCCCTGGTCGCCGCCGTCGAGGCCTACCGCGCCGAGACCGGCACCGGACTGCTCGCCGTCGGCCACGACCGGGTGCTCCTGGAACGCTGGTGCGACCGCACGGTCCACTGGACGGAACCGGCGGAAGCCCTGGCCGGCGCCTGAGGAACGGCCTGCTCCGGAAAGTCACCCGGATGGCCGCCCTGCCATACCGCCGTCCGGATCGTCCCTTACGTCACACTGTCCGCCGAACGCCGCAATTCCCGTGCGGCGCGAGGAGGATGAGTCCGGTGGCCATTTCCGTTTCCGTCGTCATGCTGCTGCTGATCCTGGCGGTGATCTTCCTCCGCAACGGAGGTCTGAAGTTTTCGCACGCCATCGTCTGCGCCCTGCTCGGCTTCTTCCTGGCGAGCACCAGCATGGCCCCCACGATCCAGAACGGCGTCGCCGCCACCGCCAACGTGGTGTCCAGCCTGAAGCCCTGAGGGCCGAAGCCCCGAGCCTCGACCCCTGAGCCCTTCGACCCCTGAGCCCCGACCTCGGCACGCAGCAGCGTTTCAAGGTCATGAAGTGCCCGTGAAACCGCACGCACTTCCATGTACATCTCACGCACTCGGGCCTAGCGTCGGCCGCCGGCGCGACCTTCGCACGGACCCGAGGAGCCGCATTGACCACCCGACCGCCCCGCCGGCGAACCCGCGCACTCGCGCTGATCGCCGCGGTGGGCGCGACCGCCCTCGCGCTCGCCACGCCCGCCGCCCTCGCCGACGAGATACCGCTCGCCCCGGGCCACCGGCTCGTCGACCACTACGACGGCGCCCCCGCCACCGCGCGGCCGGTCCCCGGCGAAGCCCCGCCCCAGCACCCGTACCTCGCCCCCAACGGCCGCAGCGGCATGCACGCCGACGCCGCGGGAAGCGGCACCCACCCCTACTCCGGGCCGCTGGGCCGCGACCCGAAGGTCGACAGCGAGAAGATCGCCGCGCTCGGCGGCGAGTGCGCCACCGTCACCTTCGACGCCGGCGGCCGGCTCCTCACCGTCTGCGGCACCTTCAACGGCTTCCTGCTCAAGCTGCTCGACCCGCGCACCCTGGACACCCTCGCCGAGTACCAGCTGCCGCAGCGCTCCTCGACCGTCGAGGCCATCACCCGCCTCGACTTCGAGAAGATCTTCAAGGACACCTCCGGCGGCGCCTACTTCTACCTCGACGACCGCGACCGCGTCGTGCTCGCCGACTCCCGCCAGCACGTCCTGCGCATCGCGCACCGTCAGCGGGCGGGCGGCGGCTGGGAGTTCGTGGTCGAGGACGACTGGGACCTGACCCCGCTCGTCCCGCACGACTGCGTCAGCTGGACCAACCTCTTCCCCAGCGGCGTCTGCGACCCCGTCACCTCCGTCATGCCCGACTGGCAGGGCCGCATCTGGTGGGTCACCCGCCTCGGCAGGGTCGGCACGGTCGACCCCGCCACCGGCGCGCTGCGCGCCGTCCGGCTCGACGGCGAGGAGATCCAGAACTCCTTCTCCGTCGCCGAGGACGGCGTCTCCATCGTCTCCGACCACGCCCTCTACAGCTTCCGCGCCGACGCCGACGGGACTCCCCGCGTCCAGTGGCGGCAGACCTACGACCGTGGCACCGGTACCAAACCCGGCTCGGTGAACCAGGGTTCGGGCACGACGCCCGACCTCTTCGGGCAGCACGGCGCCCGGTACGTCGCCATCACCGACAACGCCGACGACCGGATGAACGTGCTCGTCTACCGGCGCGGTACGGACGTCGCCGAGGCCGACCGCCTCGTCTGCAAGGTCCCGGTCTTCGGCACCGGCGCCTCCACCACTGACAACTCCCTGATCAGCTGGGGCGACAGCCTCGTCGTCGAGAACAACTACGGCTACGAGAACCCCACGTCGCTGACCTTCGGCCGCAGCGTCGTCGGCGGTGTCACCCGCATCGACGTCCGCCCCGACGGCAGCGGCTGCGACACCGTCTGGGAGAGCGACGTCCGCTCGCCGTCCACCGTACCGAAGCTCTCCACCGCGAACGGGCTGCTCTACTTCTACGAGAAGCGCCCGCACGCCCTCGGCATCGACGCCTGGTACCTCACGGCCGTCGACTTCCGCACCGGCGAGCGCGCCTGGTCCCGCCTCACCGGCACCGGTCCCGCCTACGACAACAACTGGGCGCCGATCACCATCGGCCCGGACGGCACCGCCTACGTGGGCGTGTTCAACGGCATCGTCTCCGTCCGCGACGGCGGCTGAGGCCGCACGCACGGGTGCCCGGGACCCCCGCGGTCCCGGGCACCCGCATCCCGTGAGGGGCTCGGCGGAGATCACTCCATCTCGGGCATCTCACCGACCGTCGTCCGCACGTCGATCACCGCGAACGCCGCGCCCTGCGGGTCGAGCACGGCCGCGAAACGGCCGAAGGGGCTGTCCATCGGGCCGAAGACCTTGCGTCCGCCCGCCGCCTCGGCCGCCTCGACGGCCTTGTCGCAGTTGTCGACGGCGAAGTAGATCTGGATGTACGCGGGGATCTCGGCCGGGAAGTCGTCCGCGGTCATCACCATGCGGCCGAGCACCTGGTCGGCACCGAGCTCGAAGACCCGGTAGTCCATGTGCTCGTCCTTGATCTTCTTCGACGAGTAGCCGAAGACCTCCGTGTAGAACGCGTCGGCCTTCGCCGGCTCACGCGTGAACACCTCGGCCCACATATAGCTGCCCGTCTCGCCCTGCAGCTCGAAGCCCTCGTGGACACCGGCCTGCCACACGCCGAACACACAGCCCGTGGGGTCCTGCGCGAGGCACATCGAGCCGAAGTCGCCCACCTGCATGGGCTCCATCAGCAGTGTGCCGCCCGCGCCCTTGATCTTCTCGGCGGTGGCGGCGACATCGGGCGAGGCGAAGTACAGACACCAGGCCGAGTGCGTCTCGCCGTCCTGGTCGGGCATCGGCGGGACGACCGCCGCGACCGCCTTGCCGTTCTTGTACGCCTGGGTGTAGTTCCCGTACTCCGAGGAGGACTCGCCGAAGGTCCAGCCCAGCACGTCGCCGTAGAACGACTTCGCACCCTCGATGTCGGTGAACATCGCGTCGGCCCAGCACGGCGAGCCCTCAGGTCGTGAGGTCATGACGGTGACTCTCTTCCGGATCGTTGACGTCGTTGTCTCCAGGCCACGCTAGCCACGTCCGACCCGCTCCGCTCGGTGACGCACGGTGACGGACGGACGTTCGAGTGAACGCTCAGCGACGGTACTCCCGCGCGTGCGGGAACAGCTCCTTCACCAGCGTCCAGAACACCGGGAAATCGGGGATGTCCTTCGCCTCGCGGGCCCAGCGGCCCGCCCCGGCCGTCCGCACCACGACCAGGCCGTCCCCGCGCCACTCACAGCCGCGCACCCGCTCCCACGGCGCCGTCCCCGACGGCAGCGCGATGCCCCGGCCGTCCACCGCGACCTCACCGAACGCGACCCGCTCACCCGCCTCCAGGGCGGTCACGGCCGACGGCAGTGCGCGGCGCACGGTCTCGTCCAGGACGATCTGGGCCAGTTCGCGGATCTGCGAGTCCGCGGGCCCCGCCACCGTCTCCTCGTTCAGGAACCCGCCCACGGTCACCCCCTGCCCCCCGCCCGTCAGCAGCCGGTACGCGTAGTGCGTGCCCGTGTAGCCGCCGTTCACATAGGTGCGGGTGACGTCCTGGTGCATCGCCGTCACGGCCCGCCAGGGCACCGCCCGCGCGGCGCCGCCCGCACCGGGGCAGACCAGGCCTCGCTCGTACAGGTACACGTACTCCTCGGGCCGCAGCCCCGCCGGCGGCGGCCGGAAGGAACGCCACAGGAACCAGCCGAGCGCGCCGAACGGCACCAGTAACAGCGGCACGCCGAGCCAGGCCCCCACGAAACGGGTGGCGACCGCCGGGAGCGCGAGACCCGCCGCCCCCAGGAGGAGCAGGAGCAGCGTCCGGCGGCGTCGCCGCCCCGGCCGCGCCGACGCCCGCTCGTCGTCGCAGTGCCGCGCCCTGAAGGCCCGTAAGTAGACACCCAGTCCCGCCTCGCGCGCGGCACGCGTCGCCGCCTCACTCGGCGGAGGCACCGTCGCCCGGTCGAGTCCCCGGTCGAGTCGCTCCATAGCGCATCCCCCCGACGGCATGATGTCACCGGTGCCGGGGCCGAGCCAGGGTGTCGGCGGCGTCGGCGAGCCGTCGGGCCTGCGCGGGTTCAACGGCGCGGCGTCACGTCGTAACGGTGGAAGGGGCCCCGGGGCAGCGGGAGTCCGGGCCGCCAGAAGCTGAGGGTCTGGGCGGAGGGCACGAACAGGGCGTCGGGCAGCCGGTCCGGCGCGAACCACTCCCAGCGCTCGATCTTGTCGGGCTCGGCGACGGCCGGGGTGCCCGTGTGGGCGTGGACCACGGTCGCCGCCGTCAGCCGGGTCAGCTCGGCGGAGGTCTCCGTGTCGAGGACCAGACCGATCACGGACACGTCGGCCGGGTCGGCGACGAGCGTCGTCTCCTCGGCGAGTTCGCGCGCGGCGGCCTGCTCGATGGACTCGCCCGGGTCGACCTTGCCGCCGGGCAGCTCCCACACTCCGGAGCGGTGCAGCCCGAGCAGGACGCGGCCGGCCGCGTCCGTCACCACGACACCCGCGCCCAGGGAGGCCTGGGCCGCGGGCGGCAGGACGTTGCGGTGGGCGGGGGCGGCGTCGGTCATGGTGTCTCCTCGTACGGGGTCGGTGCGCCTCCCACCCAACACCATGGCACCGACAGTCCCCTGGCCTCCGCACACCTGCGGCCGCCGGACAGGCACTAGAGGACCGCGATCCCCAGCGGCCGGGATCCGGCGGCGAGCCGATGCGAGGAACCGTCCGTCAGGTCGACGACGGTCAGGCCGTCCCCGTACCCGTCGCGGGTGAAGCCGCCCGTCACGTAGGCGGTGCGGCCGTCATCGGACACCGCGACGTCCTCGTGCGGGCCGTCCAGCGGGAAGACCCGCTCGGTGCCGTCCGGCGCCCGGACGGTGAGCGAGGGGCCGCGGTCGGCGGCGGGGTCGATGGGGCCCGTACCGACGGTGAGAAGGGTGCCGTCCGGCGTGATCGTGGTGCCGTGCTGATGGGTGTTCGCCGTCATCCGCAGGACCTCGGAGCGGCCGGTGGCCGGGTCGACCACCACGAGCCTCTCGCCCTCGAACGGGAGCAGCAGGCGTCCGTCGGAGGGGCGCACCGCCGTGTAGTGCGGCTTCAGCCAGGAGCCGAGCCCGCCCTCGGTGCCGTACGGGGCCACCTCGATCCGGCGGGTGCTCAGACTGTCCGCCCGTACGACGGTGACGTCGAAGGAGTCGTGGTTCGTCGCGTACACCTCGGAGCCGTCGCGCGAGACGTCCACGTCGAAGGGCCGCCGGCCGACCGGGACCCGGTCGGTGACCTTCAGGGCGGCGGTGTCGATCACCTCCAGGGTGCCGTTGCCGCCGGGCACGTTGACGCCGACGTACACCCGTCGTCCGTCGGGGGAAAGCGCGATGCCCATGCCGCCGCCCCGGTATTCGCCCGTCGTGGCGGGGCCGGTGGCCGTGCGGTACGGCACGAGGGCGAGGCGCGTGCGGGTCTTCGTGTCCACGACGGCGACGCCCTCGGCGGTGGCGACCCAGGCCCGGCCGTCGGCGCCCACGACGAGCCCGTACGGGGCGGTGCCGACCTCGACGGAGGCGAAGGCGCCGCGGGCCGGGTCGACGAAGGTGACGGTGTCGGAGCCGAAGTCGGCGACGAGAAGGGTGCCGGAGGGAGTGGCGCCGCTCGTCGTTCCCGAGCCTGCTCGGGGGCCCGCGGCGGACGGCGCGGCCGTGGTGGCCGGGCGGCTCTCGGCGGACCGGGCGGGCTCGCCGGACCGGGTGGGCTCGCCGGCCGGGGTGGGCTCGCCGCAGCCTTGCGCGCAGCCCGCGAGCAGCGCGACGGAGGCGGCCAGTACGGCGAGGGCACGGCTTCGGTTCATCGGCGGGCTCCCAGGAGGTCGAGCGGTCGGGCGGCGCACGATCGGGCGACGGGCGCTCGACCGGCGGGCGTCGGGCCGCGCCGGTCGCGCAGCCGCCACGAGGGCGGACGGGGCGGGTGGGGCCGACCCCGTCTCCCATGCTCGGGCCGTTCTCGTCCGAGCGGGTCAGCCGTTCGGCTGACCCGGGCATCGGTGCCTCGTACGACCCGGCCGCGACCGCCCGGCAGCGCTGCGGCATACTGACGCCCCCTCGATCAACAAAATGTTTAAGGAGGAGTCTTGGCCGCCAGTTTCAAGACGGTCATCGAGGTGGCCCCGGCCCACCTCGGTCAGGCGGAGGCCCTGGCCCGCGCCTTCCAGGAGGCCATCGCCCCGGCCACCGTCAACTTCGACTTCGACCACATCCGCGACGCCGCAGCCGCGATCCCCGACAGCGACATCGTGCGGATGGTCCGCGGCTGGGGCCTCCAGGACGAGGCCCCCGTCCTGGTGATGGTGCTCTCCCTCAAGGAGGCGGTGCGCCAGGCGCTGCCCCCCGAGGCGGCGGAAGCCGCGTTCTGGGAGACGATCGAGCGCGAGCTCGTCAGCGCGTTCACGGGCCTCGCCGAGCAGGAGGGCCTGCAGGGCCTCTCGTACTACGAGGAGGGCCCGGACAGCACCCGCTACTACCGTGACGTGTTCTTCGCCCTCCAGGACGAGGAGACGGGCGCGTACCTGTACGCCGTCGCCTTCTGCATCGACGTCACCATCGGCCGCGACAAGGCCCGCGTCGGAACCCTGGGGATGACCGACACCGTGCCGTTCGCGATCCGGCTCAACGCGATCGTGGTCCGCCAGGACCTCGCCCTCGCCACCGCCTGACCCTCCGCGACCGCGCCAGGCCCGCCGTCCCGGGCCGTGGTCAACCGCCCTACCGGAAGGTAGCGTCCGTGCCGGAAGCCTGGCAGGGCACGGCGAGGGCGAGCGCGCGAGTGAGCGCGCGCGGGCGAGCGCGAGGGTGAGGGGCATCGATGAACCAGCGGTTCGGCGACTACCAGAACGAGATCTACCTCAACGGGCTCTTCGGGACCCTGCCCAGGCTCCCGATGGACTTCGCCGGGCTCGAACGACGTGCCGAGGCCGCGCTGCCGCCCTCCGTCTGGTCGTACGTCGCCGGCGGCGCGGGCGACGAGAGCACCCAGCGGGCCAACACCGAGGCCTTCCGGCGCTGGGGCCTGATACCCCGGATGATGGTCGGCGCCGACCGACGCGACCTCTCCGTCGAGCTGTTCGGCCTCCGCCTGCCCACCCCGCTGCTCATGGCGCCGGTCGGCGTCATCGGCCTGTGCGCCCAGGACGGACACGGCGACCTCGCCACCGCGCGCGCCGCCGCCCGCACCGGCGTCCCGATGATCGCCTCCACGCTGAGCGTCGACCCGTTGGAGGACGTCGCCGCCGAGTCCGGCGACACCCCGGGCCTCTTCCAGCTGTACACCCCGACCGACCGCGCCCTCGCCGAGAGCCTGGTCCACCGCGCCGAGGCGGCCGGCTACCGCGGCATCGTGGTCACCCTCGACACCTGGGTCACCGGCTGGCGCCCCCGCGACCTCGCCGCCGGCAACTTCCCCCAGCTGCGCGGCCACTGCCTGGCCAACTACACCTCCGACCCCGTCTTCCGGGCCCGGCTCGCCAAGACGCCCGAAGAGGACCCGCAGGCCGCCGTCCTGGAGTGGACCGGCATCTTCGGCAAGCCGCTGACCTGGGCCGACCTGCCCTGGCTGCGCTCGCTCACCGAACTGCCCCTGATCCTGAAGGGCATCTGCCACCCGGAGGACGTCCGCCGGGCCAGGGACGGCGGCGTCGACGGCATCTACTGCTCCAACCACGGCGGCCGCCAGGCCAACGGCGGCCTGCCCGCCCTCGACGCGCTGCCGGAGGTGGTCGCCGCCGCCGACGGACTGCCCGTGCTCTTCGACTCGGGCGTCCGCAGCGGCGCCGACGTGGTCAAGGCGCTGGCGCTCGGTGCCACCGCCGTCGCCGTCGGACGGCCGTACGCCTACGGCCTGGCCCTCGACGGCACCGACGGCATCGTCCACGTGCTGCGCTCGCTCCTCGCCGAGGCCGACCTGATCATGGCCGTCGACGGCTACCCGACCCTGGCCGACCTGCGCGCGGAGGGTGCGCTGCGCAGGATCTGAGCAGGTGGAGGGGAGCGCGGCGCGGCACCGTGCGGGGCAAGTGCGGTGCCGCGCCGTGCGGTGCCGTGCTGTGCGGTGCCGTACGAGGCGGCGCGGGGCCGTGCGGTACCGCGATGCGGGGTCAGCGCCGGCCGAGGACCTCCGCGATCCGGGAGAAGCCGTCGGCTCCGTGACCGAGGCCCACGGTCCTGCGGGCCAGGCCCTCGGCGGCGCGCATCACGCCCGCGTCGATGCCGTGCGCCTCGGAGGCGTGCACGATGTGGGCCATCGACGAGACCGCCGAGGTCAGCGGGTTGATCTCACCGGAGTACGTGCCGCTCTCGATGTCCTCGGCGAACTCCTGGAACAGCGGCGGCAGGATCGCTCCGATGCCCTGGGCGAACGGGACCAGTTCGCCCGGCCTGATGCCCTCCGCGCCCGCCACGGCGAGCGCGTGCATGTAGCCGGCCATCGAGGTCCAGAAGATGTCGAGCAGCGCGATGTCGTACGCGGCGGCCCGGCCGACGTCCTCGCCGAGGTGGGTGTGCGTACCGCCGAGCACGTCGAGCACCGGCCGGTGCTCCTGGTACAGCTCCTCGGGGCCGCTGTGGAGGAACACCGCCTGCGGCGTGCCGATGGTCGTCGTCGGCGTCATGATGGCCCCGTCGAGATAGGCGATGCCGTGCTCGGCGGCCCACCGCCCGGTGTCCCGGGCCCGCTCCGGGGTGTCGGCCGTCAGGTTCACCAGCGCGCGGCCCTTGAGCGCGGCCGTGACCGCCTCCTGGCGCAGCACGGCGTCCGAGGCGTCGTAGTTGACCAGGGAGACCAGGGTCAGCGGGCTCGCGGCGACCGCCTCGGCGGTGCTCGCCGCCCCGACGGCGCCGCGCTCGACGAGCTCGCGGTCACGTCCCGGCGTGCGGTTCCACACGGTGGTGCGCACCCCGGCGGCCACGAACGCGCCGGCCAGCGCCCGGCCCATGGGACCGAGACCGATCACGGTGACGGCGGCCGGCTGCGTGGCGGGCTGCGGGGAAGAAGACATGGGTGAACTCCCTTGTAAATGAGATAAGTGAGGTAGGTGACGTAGGCACGGCCGGGCCGGCGCGGAACGGCATGCCGAAGGAAGGGAAGGACGAGGACGATGGGGCGCGTGCGAGCCAGGGACACGGACGTGTGCGGGGTCACCGCCGCCGTCGCGGTGATCGACGGCAAGTGGAAGACCCTGCTGCTCTGGCTGCTGGAATCAGGCCCGCACCGGCCCGGTGAACTGCGCCGGAAGGTCCCGGCGATCAGCGAGAAGGTGCTGACCCAGGCCCTGCGGGAGATGGAGTCGGACGGTCTGGTGCACCGCGAGGCGTTCGACGTGGTGCCGCCGAAGACCGTCTACTCGCTGACCGACGAGGGCCGCGAGCTCTCCGTCGCGCTGGCTGCGCTGTCGGTGTGGGGCCACCGTCGACTCGACCGGATGACCGCGGAGCGGGCCGTCTCCTGAGACTCCCGGCGCCCGGGGCGCCCAGGCGCTTCGTGCGCCCACGATGTTCCGTGGCTTCCGGTGTCGCGTACGCCCCCGAGGCGTGTGACGCCTCGTCATCCTCCTTCCGGTGTCCGTTCCCTCGGCCACCACAAGGCTCTCCCGTGGCCCGACGCGCGACAAGTACCCACAAAAAAGTGGGTGTGGCGGCGAGCCACGGGAGGGGTGAAGGCACCGGAAGCCGCCTAGGCGGCCTCCTCGGTACGGCGGCCCCGGCGGCGCAGCCGACGACGTCGACGGGGCCGGTCCGGCAGCCAGCCGAAGGCCAGGGAGCTGCCGGCCAGGCCGAGGAGCATGCCGATGAAGAAGCCGCCGAGGTTGGACGTGACCCAGCTCGCGAGCGAGGCGAGGACGCCGATCACCGAATAGAAGAGCCGCTGGCGGGGGTTGAACACGATGAGCAGCCCGCAGACCGTCATGATGATCGGCAGCACGTAGCCCGCGAGGCTGTCGGCGCCGGCGGTGAGGATCACCGAGACGCTGGCCCGCTGGGTCAGCAGGATCTCCGCGCCGCCTAGTGCGAGGGCGAGGCCGGCCCCGAAGGGCCGCCGGTGCTGCCAGCGCCGGAACGCCCGCCAGGGGTGCCGGCGGCCGTCCGGCCGTGCCGCCCGCCGGGTGCCCGCCCCAGGCGGCGACGCGGCCTCGTCCGTGCCCGACGTCATCCTCAGCAGCCCTTCGAGCTGAAGCCCATGTGGAGATCGGGCAGGGTGAACCGGGTCGCGGTCGTGGCGTAGTTGTTCTGCCGTACGTTCTTGATGCTGACGGTGTCGGCCTGCTGGCCGAACGAGCCGAGCGGGCCCTTGACCGGCGGCTTGTCGAAGGTGCTGGCGTCCCCGCCGATCTCGATGTTCTCGAACTCGGCGAGTTTCGCTGCCATTTCGGTCGAGTCGGTGGTCAGGCCGGAGGCCTTGACCGGGATGCCCTTGTTGCCCGCGGTGATCAGCAGATGGGTCCCGCCGAGCTCCACGCTCTGGCACAGGTTGGTCAGCTTCGCCTCGCGGAACGCGGTCACGATGACCAGCACCTGACCACCCGTGTCGCCCGCGTTCGGGCTGCCCTCTGCCATGTTGTCCAGCGCGCCGAACTGTCCGAAGCCGCTGCCCTCGAGGGAGTCGGCGGTCACGGTGAACGGCATGCCGGAGATGGCGAACTGGGCGGCGAGCGCACCCTGGGCGGTGAGCACCACCAGGGTCGAGGCGGCGAGGAGGGCGGGGACGCCCATCAGGGCGGCGCGGCGGTAGCGGACGCCGCCGCGCCTTGCGGAATCGGCCGGGTCGGGCGTCGACCCGGGTGCGGTGGTGCCTTCGGGCAGGGCCATGCGTCGCTCCTGACGTGACTGGGGTAACGGAGCGCGGCGACGACGTCCTGGCGCGGACGGTTCCCCATCCACCTGGGTCTTCCCGGACTCGTGCGGAGGCAGCGGTGCCGCAGGGAACCGTAACGGACCGTACGCGCGGTAACAGGGCGCGTCAACCGGTCAGTAACAAATAGGGTTTGATGCTCCGTCAGGAGTCGAGCGGGGCTCCGGAGCGCCGCTCGGCGGTGCCGCCGCCGGCCCGGCCGGGGGCCCTGCCGCTGTCCTCTCCGGCCTCGCCGTCCTCTTCGGCCTCGCCGTCCGGTTGCTTCGGATCCGTCGGGCAGTCGAAGGGTGACACGACCACGTGCACCAGCACGTCCAGGAGCCCGCGCAGCCCGCCATCTGCCTCCGCCGCCCCCACCGCCTCGATCGTCCCTGGCGTCCTTGGTGCCTTTGGCGTTCCCGACGCCCCTGCCGCCCCAGTCGTCCTGGCCTTCCCCGTCGTCCCCGCCGTCCCGGCCGAGACCGTTGTCCCCGCCGTCCCGGTGAACCGGCCCTCGTCCACCGCCCGGAGCACCGCCGCGTGGACGGCGCCGACCACCGCGTCCACGAGCTCGGCCCGCGCGACCTCCGGCGGACCGGGTGGCGCGTCCGCGAAGAACCGGCGAAAACTGGCCAGAAGTTCGGAGCGCGCCCGGCGCCCGGCCGGCCCCACCGACTCGATCTCCACGACCATGGTGGCAAAGGCCGGGTTCTGCGCGAGCAGGGTCAGCAGCACCTCGAGCCCCGACCGCACCGCGGCCGGCCAGGCCACCGCGCCGCCCCGCTCCTCGTACGCCCGCTGCATCGCCCGTACCACCGTCTCCGTGCCGCCCCGGAAGGCGGCGAGCACCGCGTCCTCCTTGCCGGAGAACAGCTCGTAGAAGACCGGTCGGGTCACTCCGGCGGCCCGGCAGATGTCGCTGATCCGGGCGCCCGTGTAGCCGTTCGCCGCGACCGTGCGGGCCACCCCGTCGAGCAGCCGGTCACGCTGTCGTGAGGCCACCTGCTCGGGGCTCAGCCGGCGCGGCCCCGGGCGCAGCGAGCGCTCGGGCTCGCGGCCCGTGCGGGCCCCCGGCAGGACCAGATCCTCCTCGGCGCCGCGAACGCTCGTCATCGGCCACATCCTTCTGCGGTTGTTGACGTCACATACTCGACAGGATTACAACCCTCGTGGGTTTTCCTCTCGGTGTTCCGGGCGAGCACCGGCGGAGCCGCACCCCAGTGGGACGGGATGCGCCGCCGCCGCGCACCGCACACCGAGTATTACGCTCCACCCCGTATCGCGACACCGCCGCCGGAGAACCGTGGCGCCGGAACTCTCCGGCGGCGGCCGTCGCCGTCATGGCGCAGCCGCGTCACCACGCCATCGCCTCACCGTGCCCAGGCACCCGTTTCCCCGCACTCGTACGACGGCCGTCGGGCCCGCGAGCCGTGCCCGCGCGCCGTGGCCGTACGCCGTGCCCGGACGTGTGCCCGTGCGGCGGGTGCATGACGTGATCCCCGCGTGGCGAGCGCTCCCGCAGCCCCTCCGTGCGCCACGTCCCCACGCGCGCACGTTCCCACGCAGCGACTCATTCCGCGACCCCCAACGACCCCAACCCCCAACGATCCCAACCCCGCAACGACCCCCAACGACCCACGCTGACCGCCGAGTTCTTCCACCCTCCGCCTTCGCGCGAAAGGAACCCCCATGGACAAGCGTGCTCTCTCCGCGGCCTTCGGCGCCGCCGTCGCCGCGGTGCTCGCGGTGACCGCCTCGGCCTCCGCGACCGCCTCCGCCGGCGAGGTCCTGACCACCGGAAGCGCCGGCGGCACCGCCGTAGCGACCGGTGACGTCCTGTCCGCCTCCCTCGCCTCCGGTACGAAGGCGAGGATCGCCACCACCCAGGGCGGCAGCACGGGCATCACCTGCGGCACGTCCGCCTTCACCGCCACCGTGACCGGCAACCCGGCCGCTCCCGGCACCGCGACGGAGACGGTCACGGCGCACACCCTCAGCAGCTGCACCACCAACATCGTCGGCGCCACGGGCGTGCAGAGCATCACCGTCAACAACCTGCCGTTCGCCGCCGCCGTCACCTCCGGCGGCTCGCTCACGGTCACCGCGGGCGCCGCGGGACCGATCCAGACGACGCTCAAGATCAGCACGATCCTCGGCACGACGACCTGCGTCTACCGGGCGAACAGCCTTACGGCGACGCCGTCCAACGCCGACAACTCGCTCACCTTCACCGACCAGTTGTTCAGCAAGTACAGCGGACCCGGCACCTGTCCGGCCAGCGGCTACTTCAGCGCGAAGTACGGCCCGGTGCTCGACACCAGTCAGGCCGGCAGCCCGGTGGTGTTCGTGAACTGAACACGGGCGCCGGCTGCGAACCGAACGGGCCGGCGTCGGTGAGCCGACGTGCGCGCAGCGCCGGTCCATGCCGACCGAAGGGCGGCACCGGAGCCTCAGGGCTGCCGGTGCCGCCCCTCCGCCATGCCCCGGCGGCCGGGGTGCACGCCGGCTACCGCCGGCTGCGGGGTGCGGGGTGCGGGTCAGCGGGACAGGGCCTCGACCGCGGTGGTGGCGAAGGAGTGGTCCTGCTCGGGGGCGCCGCCGCCGACGCCGATGGCGCCGATGAGGCGGCCGTCGCGGTGGATCGGCAGACCGCCGGCGATGAAGAGCAGCGGCCGGTCGAGGGCGGTGGTCAGCGAGTGGAACGGGCCGTCCGGCTTGACGAGGTCGACCAGGTCGGCGGTGGCGGCGTCGAGCTGGAGGGCGGTGTACGCCTTGCGGGTGCTGGTCTCGCCCGCGATCAGGACCGCGCGGTCGTCGCGTCGGAAGGCGAGCAGGTGTCCGCCGGCGTCGAGCACGGTGATGCTGACGGTGGCCCCGGCGGCCTCGGCCGCGTGGCGGGCGGCGGTGATCAGGACCTCGGCGTCGGCGGTGGTCAGCGGGGTGACGGTGGTGGTGCTCATGGCGCTTCTCCTTGAGGGGCGGGGTGGGGTGGGGTCGGGACCGGTGCGGTGGGTCAGTGGTGGACAGGGCTACGGACGGGGGGCGGCGCCCACAGCGGCCGCCGGGGCCACGCCAGCTGCGTCGGCAACGTCGGCTCCGCCGGTCGCCCCGGTCGCCCCGGTCGCCCCGGTCGCCCCGGTCGCCTCGGCAGGCGCGGCCGCCGCCGCGGGCGTGGGGGCCCGGCGCTCGAGCACCGCGGACCAGAAGGCGAGGCCGAGAGCGGCGGCGGCGAGGACGGCACCGACCCAGTTCGGGGACGTGTAGCCGAAGCCGGCGGCGATGACGACGCCGCCGAGCCAGGCGGCGAGCGCGTTGCCGAGGTTGAAGGCGCCGATGTTGACGGCGGAGGCCAGGGTCGGCGCGCCGTGCGCCTGGTCGAGGACGCGCTTCTGCAGCGGGGGCACGGTGGCGAAGCCGAGCGCCCCGACGAGGAGGATGGCGACCGCGGCGAGGATCTTGTCGTGGGCGGCCACGGTGAACAGCGCGAGAACGATCGCGAGCCCGCCCAGCGTGACGTAGAGCAGGGGCATCAGCGCACGGTCGGCGTACCGGCCGCCGAGCAGGTTGCCCAGGAACATGCCGACGCCGAAGAGGACCAGCAGCCAGGTGACCGCGCCGTCGGAGTAGCCGGTGACCTCGGTCATCATCGGCGCGATGTAGGTGATCGCGGCGAAGACGCCGCCGAAGCCGAGCACGGTCATCGCCATCGCGAGCAGCACCTGCGGGTTGCGGAAGGCCTTCAGCTCGCCGCGCAGCCGGGTGCCCTCGGGGCGGGGCATGGCGGGCACGAGCCGGGCGATGCCGAGCAGACCGACCACGCCGAGCGCGGCGACGATCGCGAAGGTGGCGCGCCAGCCGACGGCCTGCCCGATGAAGGTGCCGAGTGGCACGCCCACGATGTTCGCCACGGTCAGGCCGGTGAACATGGTGGCGATGGCGCCGGCCTTCTTGTCCGGGGCGACGAGATCGGCGGCGACGACGGACCCGATGCCGAAGAACGAGCCGTGGGCGAGCGAGGCGACGACGCGGCCGGTCAGCATCAGCCCGAAGCTCGGCGCGAAGGCGGAGAGCAGGTTGCCGGCCACGAACAGGCCCATGAGCATCATGAGCATCCGCTTGCGGCTCACCTTGTTGCCCAGGACGGTCAGCAGCGGCGCACCCAGGACGACGCCGAGCGCGTACCCGGTGACCAGCAGGCCCGCGGTGGGGATGGAGACGCCGTAGTCGGCGGCGATCTCCGGGAGCAGCCCCATGATCACAAACTCGGTCGTACCGATACCGAAGGCCCCGACCGCAAGCGCGAGGAGAGCGAGGGGCATGGCTCGGCCCTGCGCGGAATTACTTGAACGATCCCTTTGCATGCTTCGACAATAGTTGCACACGCGCCATAAGTGCAAGCGCGGGTATGAGTGGATCGGTGGTACTCCTCGCATCGCTTCCGGCTCCGACGGGAGGTCAATCGCTTCCGTCACGCGGGCGAGCGGCGAGGACGGCGACGTCGTCCTCGTACGCGCCGTTCGCCAAGTGGGCCAGGAATGTGTCGAGCATGTCGTCGAGAGGGCTGTCCGCCGGCAGGCGCACGGTCTCGAGCGCCTGCACCGAGGTGTCGATGTCCGTGCCGCGTCTTTCCACCAGCCCGTCGGTGTACAGCAGCAGCGTGGTGCCGCGGTCCATGCGGAGGGTGAGCGCTTCGTAGCTGCCGAGTCCGGTGCCGACGGGCGGGCCGGCCGGGAGCCAGAGGACGTCGACGCTGCCGTCCGGTCGGACGGCGGCGGGCGGCAGATGCCCGGCGCTGGCCGTCGTACAGGTGCCGGCAGCGGGATCCATCAGCGCGAGCAGGCAGGTGGCGAGGCGGTCGAGACCGAGGTGCGCGACCTGGCGGTCGAACTCGTCGAGGATCATGTCGACGCCCGCGCCGGAAGCGGCGATGGTGCGGAGCAGAGAGCGGTACTGGCTCATCGCGACGGCGGCCTGGAAACCGTGGCCCATCACGTCGCCCATGACCAGCAGGGTGCGGGAGTCCGACAGGGGAATCGAGTCGTACCAGTCCCCGCCGACGAGGACACTGTGGCCGGAAGGGAGGTAGCGGGCGGCCACTTCCACAGCGGGGTGGGGCGTCCGGGGTTCGGACAGCAGGGCCCGCTGGAGTTCCAGCGCCATGGTGTGTTCGTAGCTGTAGCGGCGCGCGCTGTCGATCGAGACGGCGGCCCGTCCGGCCAGCGCCTGGAGCGTCGCGAGGTCGTTGTCGTCGAAAGGCTGAGACGCGCCGGCCCGGCCCAGAAGGACGACGCCGACCGGGCGGCCCGCCGTGAGCAGCGGGGCGATGAGAAGCGAGTGGACGCCGGCCGCGCGAAAGAGCCTGGCCCGCTCGGGGGCCACCGTCACCTTCTGGAACAGCTCGTCCGAGGCCAGGTTGCCCAGCCACGGCCGCCCGCTGTCCAGACAATGCCGTGTGGCGACGCCACGGGGAACGTCGACGTACGGCCCGGGTCCGCCCAGATGGTCCAGGACCCATTCCAACCCAGGGGGTGCCGAGCCCCTCACCTTGCGCAGCCGCAGGAAACCGGGCGGAGGTGGGGGAGCGCCGGTGAACTCCTCTTCGACGATGCCCACCGCGGCCAGGTCGGCCAGTGAGGGGGCCAGGAAGTCGACCAGTTCCTGGCACGTGGTGTCGATGTCGAGTGTCGTGCCGACGCGCGTGGCCGCGGCATCCAGCAGGGCAAGCCGCTGATGGGCGGTCTCCAGGTCGTCCATATAGCGCCGCAGACTGCTGATCTCCACGCCGATTCCGCACAGCCACGGGCCCCGTTCCGGCAGTTCCATCCGGTGATAGACCGCTCGCCAGAGCCGCTGCCCCAACGGCGAGGAGACCTCCGTCGTGCCTGAGATGGTGGCCTCCCGAGGCTGCCCGTCGGCGAGTACCTCGAACAGGACGTCGTCCGGGCTCTGGAGATCCGGCAGCACCTCCCCGAGCGTTCGTCCCAGGAATGCGGTGGCGGGCACACCGCTGACGCGGACCCATGCCGGGTTGACGTACAGATGGCGCAGCTGCGCGTCGAGAACGACGACGGGAGCCATGGTCCCTTCGACGAGCTGACGCGCCGCAAGGCCCGCACCTTCCGGAAGAAGCCACTGCGGCATGGAGCCCTCACCGTTCACAGGTTCCCTCTCGCTGTCGTCACCGAAGCCCATGCATACCCCGTCGACGAAGCGACTTCTCGCGGTGAGAGGTGTGTGGATCCGGCCGTCCCCGCGAGCGACGATGACGACCTTCCACGGTCTCCGGGCTGCTCCGTGACGGACGATCCCCGACGGCGGGGACACCGGTCGGCGCTGCGCATGGGACTCCCGGAGGGAGGGAACCCATGCGTCGAGGAGAGGGGGCTGTCGTGACGGGTGAGGACTCGGTCGGATCACGGTGTGCGGAGGGGGACTCGCGTCCCTGGGCACCGGGACCCGCTCGGCCCGTGCAGGTCCCTGCCGGCGCGGCCCCGGTGGCGTGGCGGGAGACGGAGGACGCCCACCGCGTGGCGCATCGATACGGTGTTCTGAGCGCGCTGTTGAGGGCGGGTGTCGATGCCGCCCGGATACAGGTGTTCCATGACCTGGAGGGCGACGGCGCGTACTGGGTGGTGACCCTGGACGGCGCGCGGACGGCCGTGCTGACCGACGACACGGAAGACCATGTGGTGCACATGGAAGGGCCGTGGCCGTTCAAGGCCGTATTCCTCGGCCCGGACGGCCGCGCCCGAACGAAGATCGATCACTCGGTCGAGGACCTCACAGCCGACCTCGTGACGTGGTGTACCGAAGCGGTCGGGCTACCGGACGGCACCCACTGACGATCGGGCTGGACGATTCACCTGGAGAGCCGGCCGCCCCCGACTCCTTGACGCGAGGCGCAGTCCGCCGCGGCTGGGCCCGTCCGTGGCCGATACTGCCTGCATGGGGGATCACGACACCGTCCAGACGCGTCTCCGTACGGCCCTGAGCGCCGACGACCCGTGGACCGCGCTGTACGCACTGAACGGAGACCTGCCCGGCTGTCTCGCCGGGCCGGTCGAGGAGCTGTACCGATCGGACGCGGACCGGGCAGCCTTCGGTCGGCACCTCACCTGGCTCCTCGGGAGCATCGGCGAGCCCGGTGACGCGGTACTGCTGCGATTGCTCGCCGAGCCCGCGTTCGCTGCCGACGACCGCCAGGACCTGTTGAAGGCCGCCGTGGCGCGCGGGCTGCGCCTGCCCGCCGACGTGCTGCGCGCGTACGCGAGGGACGTTCCGGAGCCCGGCGCGGGCGGGAATCGCGCGGGTGGCCCGCCCGCCCCCGAGCTCGTCGAGGCCATGGGACTGTCCGGCGACCCGTCGTTCGCGCCGTACCTCGGCGCCCTCCTCGGGGACCCCGCCGCCCCCCGCGCCACTGCCGCGCTCGCGCTGGGCCGCCTCGGGGCCCGCGAGTGGACGGAACAGATCGCCGTGCGGCTGTCCGAGGTGACCGGGCTCGACCACACCGCGTTCGTCGTCGCCCTGGAGCTGATGGGCGACCCCGCCGCCGTACCGCACTTGCTGCGATGGCTGGCCGAGAGCGGCGAGGAGCGGGTGTACGACGTCCATCACGCCCTTGTGCGGATCACTGGACGTGATCCACTCCTGCCCGAGGGGTCGGGCGGGGCGGCCTACGCGGCGGCCGTGCGCGCCGCCTGGGCCGACGGCCGCACCGAGCGCGCTCCCGCAGTGGTGCGGGACCTGGTCATCGAGTCCGGTGCGCAGGCGCGGTTCTCCGTCGACGGGGGTGCCGGCCGGATCAGAATCGCCTTCGACCCGCCGTCGCCCGGCTCCTCCTGGCCCCGCTGGGACCGGTCCCTCACGTTCGACGGGAAGCCGCTGTACCGGGTCGGCTCGGTCTGCGACACCTGCGAGCTGAGCCTGAGACTGCTGGACTGGCCGGAAGACGAGGCGGCCCGGATCGCGGCCCGCATGCGCGGGCGGCTGGCCGGCCTGGACCGGCTCGACGCCGCGCTGCTCGCCGAATGGAGCCCCGTGCTCGGCGAGCTGGAGACGGGCCACTACCGCGCCCTGCTGCTCGATCTTCCCCTGGGGCAGGTGGCCGAGCCGGCCCGGTCGTGGTGGTACCACCGGGTTGCAGCCCGGGCGCAGGGGGACAGCGACGACTCCGACTACGACTCCAACTACGACTCCGAGTCCGCCTCCGACCGTCAGGAGGACTACTGGCCCGGCGTCGCCCACTACCAGCTCACCACGCCCGTTCCGGGCAGCCGGGTGCCGTTCACGTACGGCGCCGTCCTGCCCTCGCAGCCGCCGGAGGCGCTCGATCCCCTGACGATCGCCCGGCACGCCGGTGCGATCGCGGCGGGGGAGCGGCCCGCCGCCGTGCTCCTCGGCTGGATCGACGAGCGGTACGTGCAGGCACAGCACCAGGAGCGGTGGCTGGTCGGCGTGGTGCTGGACGGTCACCACCGGCTCGCCGCGTACGCGGCCGGCGGCGTCCCGGCCCGGGTGGTCCTGATCGCCCGCGCGGGCGAGGGCGGGATCGCGGACGGCGACCGTGAGGGACTGGCGGAGTTGGCCGCGGCATACGGCTGCGAGGACTGATCGCATCGCTGCAGCCCGCGGGCACGGCCCCGGGGGCAGGACGCGGTACAGCAGGATCCGGCTCGGCGTCCACTTCCCGTGGGACGCCGAGGACGGCCTCGTCCCGCCGAGAGCGGCCGTGTCGTGCGCGTCGCAGGGGGCACCGGTGATCGGGCGCGATCATGCCGGAGCCCGGCGGCCTCCGGCGCGCCGGAGTGCCGGCAGCAAGTCGTCGGAGAACCGTAGGGATGTCGATAAGGTGGCCCGCGGTGTGCGGGGAAGTCTGGTCGGCGAGCAAGGGACGAATCTCTGCGCGGATCGGGACCTGGGGCCATGACGTTCATCGCAGTTCGGCGCTCGGTCGCGCCGCGCGCTCCGCGGCGTGACCGCCGGCCCGGCCCTGGCGGCTTGCGCACGCCGGCGCGACCTCACCTGCAGCGAGCGGTCCGGCCGTCGGCCGTCGGGCGGCGGTCCGAGCCAACCCCACGCCCCCGTAGGCCCCGTGGATATTGCCGCCCTCGGGCACCCCAGCCCTCGGGCACCCCAGCCCTCGGGCACCCCAGCCCTCGGGCACCCCAGCCCTCGGGCACCCCAGCCCTCGGGCACCCCAGGCCTCGGGCCCCCGGCGCCAGAGCCCTCCGGCACCCCCGCCCTCCGGCACCCGAGGCCTTCGGCACGCCAGGCCTCCGGCACCCCAGGCCTCCGGCCCCTCGCCCTCCGGCACCCCACCCCACCAGGAGCAGCGCCATGTCCGCCCGTGATCTCGCCGAGCCCTACCCGCACGTCACCACCGACGACAGTGCCGTGGACGCGGTCCGGCTGCTCGCCGAGCACAACCTTCCCGCGCTGCTGGTCCTGGACGCCGACGGCGCTCCGTACGCCGCCGTGCCCGGCTCTCAGTTGGTCCGTCAACTGGTCCCCGCGTACGTGATGGAGGACCCGCTGCTCGCCCCGGTCATCGACGACCGGCACGCCGAAGCGGTCGTCGGGGAACTCGAGGGGCAGACGGTCTTCCAGTGGTTGCCTGCCCGCTCCTTCAGGCCGCCGTACGTGGGCCCGGACGCGGGCATGATGGAGATCGCGGCCGCCATGGCACGCACCCACGTTCCCCTGGTGGCGGTGGTCGAGCGGCACGGGAGCGCGACCCGCCTCCTGGGCGTCGTCTCGGCGGCGGGGCTGATGCGGCACCTGCTCGCGGCCGGAGGCCGGGCGTGAGCGACTGGCAGAGCTGGGCCGCGGTCGCCGTCTTCGCAGGCGTCTACGTCCTGATCATCACCGAGTGGGTCCACCGCGTCGCGGCGGCCCTCGGCGGTGCGGGCCTGATGCTCGCCATCCGCGCCACCGACGACGCCTCCGCCTTCCACTCCGACGAGACCGGCATCGACTGGAACGTCATCTTCCTGCTCATGGGCATGATGATGATCGTCGGCGTGCTCAGGCGGACCGGTCTCTTCGAGTACCTCGCCATCTGGTCGGTGAAGAGGGCCAGGGCCAGACCGTTCCGGGTGATGGCCATGCTGGTCGTCATCACCGGCCTGGCGTCCGCGTTGCTCGACAACGTCACCACCGTGCTGCTGGTGGCGCCGGTCACGCTCCTGGTGTGCGACCGGCTGAAGCTGCCGGCCATGCCGTTCCTCCTCGCCGAGGTCTTCGCGTCCAACATCGGCGGAACCGCCACGCTCGTCGGCGACCCGCCCAACATCATCATCGCCAGCCGGGCCGGCCTGACCTTCAACGACTTCCTGGTCCACCTCGCCCCCCTGTGCGCCGTGCTGATGGTCGTCCTGGTGCTGCTGTGCCGGGTGATGTTCGCGAAGTACTTCGTCCACGACGAGAAGCGCGCGGCGGAGGTGATGGAGCTGCGCGAGCGGGAGGCGATCACCGACCCCCGTCTCCTGGTGCTGGGCCTGGGCGTCCTCGCCGTCGTCGTCGCCGGGTTCGTCCTTCATCCCGTGCTCCACTACGAGCCCAGCGTGGTCGCCCTGCTCGGCGCCGGTCTGCTCGTCGCCGTCTCCAAGGTGGAGACCGGCGAGGTCCTCGGCGAGGTGGAGTGGCCCACCCTGGCCTTCTTCGCCGGCTTGTTCGTCATGGTCGGCGCGCTGATCGAGACCGGCGTCATCGGGGAGCTGGCCGGTTTTCTGGCGGACGCGATCGGCGGCGCGGAACTCGGCGGATCGATGCTGCTGCTCGGCGGCTCGGCCGTCCTGTCGGGCATCGTCGACAACATCCCGTACGTCGCCACGATGGCGCCGATCACCGGCGAGCTGGTCACCGGCACGGGCGGCGACCCCGACCACGTGATGTGGTGGGCCCTGGCGCTCGGCGCCGACCTCGGCGGCAACGCCACCGCCATCGGCGCCTCCGCCAACGTCGTCGTCCTCGGCATCGCCGAACGCAACCGCCGGCCCATCTCGTTCTGGCAGTTCACCAGGTACGGCCTCGTCGTCACCGCCGCCACGGTCGCCGTGTCCGCCCTCTACCTGTGGCTGCGCTACTTCGCCCTGGCCTGACACCGACGGAGGCCCGCCGCCGCTGCCGCGGGCAGCCAGGACCCGTCAGTCCGCGACGCGGACCGCGCGGGCCGGGCGGATGGCTGCGGCGCGGTGGGCCGGGCCCACGGTGGCGAGGAGCGAGGCCGCGAAGGTCGCCGCGGCCAGGCCGACGATGCTCGTCCACTCGACGGGGAACCCGCCTTCGAGCCCCTCGAAGGCGGCACTGTTGCGGTACATGAGCCAGGTGGTGAGGACGCCGAGCAGGGAGCCGAGGACGATGCCCTCCGAGGCGACGAAGGCACTCTCCCAGAGGAAGGAGCGGCGCACCGTGTGCGCCCGGAAGCCGAGGGCGCGCAGGATGCCGATGGTGCGCCGGCGTTCGCGTACGGCGCGGACCATGACCACGCCGAGGCCGGTGATGCCCACGCCGAGGCCCAGCGCGAGGAAGCCCTGCATGAGGCGGAAGAAGGCGGTGCTGGAGTCGAACTGGTGGCGGATCTCGGAGGCGATGGGCGTGGCGACCAGACTGGACGACAGCTGCTCGCCCTGCAGCTGGGTCGCCAGCGCGTCGGCGGAGGTCCCGGGGCTCGTGGCGACGAGGGCGGACGCGTTCTGGGCCTGGTCGCCGAACAGTCCGCGGATGCCCCGTTCTCCCATGACCACGGGGTAGGTAGTCGAACTGGCCCCGGTCCCCGGATAGAAGACCATCCCGTTGCTCAGCACGCCGGCGATGACCTTCTCTTCGGCGCGGCCGGTGCGCGGGTCGGTGACGGTGAGGGTGTCGCCGGGGTCGTAGTAGTCCCCGGCCGGGCCACCGGTGCTGCCGAAGAAGGCGTCCAGGACGACGTACCGGGGGTCGGTGGCCAGGGCGTGCCAGACCGCCGGGTCGTCCGCGAGTCCGGGCAGCCGCTCGCGGAAGGTGATGCCGGTGATCGCGCCGTCCGGCACGCCCACCGCGGCGACGTCCAGCGGCTGGGCGCTGCGGCGGCCCGGGTCGGTGGCCCGGCCGTTGGCGTTCAGCAGCGGCGTGACGGCGGAGATCCCGGCGGCCGAAGGGCCGCTGCGCAGGTCGGCGACGAGCTGATCGCCCGCGACCTGCGGGTTGTAGTCGAGCCGCAGGGAGTAGCCGGCCGTGGCGTCGCTGACGACGCCGTCGACGCCCGCGCGGAGGATGCCGGAGATCTCGGTCAGCAGGACGAGGACGAACACGATCAGCGTGTACATCACGAGCGTCGCGCCCGTGCGGAACCGCTTCGCCAGCGGATACGCGACGGCGAGCCGTGCCGCCAGCCCCGATTCCGACGGGCGGTCGAGCAGCCGCCGTACGGGGCGCAGCAGCGTCTTCTGGTTGTCGCTGACGAGGACCACCGCGGAGAAGGCCGCGAGGGCGCCCTGGATGACGTACACGGACATGGACGGCGTGTCGAAGATCCGAGGGCGCAGGACGGGCGCCAGGAGGGTCCAGGCCAGCACGGCACCCGCCACGAGCGAGGTCGCGGCGTGCCGGGACGTCACGCGCATCAGCGCGGGGACGGCGAAGGCGATCGCGAGCGTCGGCATGAGGTAGGTCCCCTCAGCCTGGCTGCGGGCCACCGCGGGGACGGCCGCGACCGCGAAGAGGACCGACAGGGCGCTGCACACGACCAGCAGCCGGCGGCGCGGCCGTCGGCCCGGTTCCGACGGCAGGTCGCGGATGGCGGCGATGATGTTGAACCTGCTGATGCGCACACTGGTGGCGACGATCGCGGCGAACGCGATGAGCAGGCCCATGGCCACCCCGTTCAGGATGCTCGTCGGGGTGACGGCGAACGCGATCCGCAGGCTGCTGCCGCCGACCGACCAGCCCTGGAAGATCTCCGCGGCCACCACGGCCACGCCCCAGCCGACGGCCACCCCGATGGCCACGCCCGGCAGGGCGGACAGCAGCGCGTACGCCGCCCCTTCCAGGGTGAACGAACCGACCAGCCGCGAGCGCTTCATGCCGATCGCCCGCACCATGCCCATCTGCGCCTTCCGCTCCTCACCGAGCATCACGAAGATGTTCACCAGGAGCAGGGCGCCGGCGATGATGCTGAAGCTGCCGATCATCAGGAACAGCGCGCCGAGCGAGTCCCCGGCCCGCTTGGCGTCCCGCAGCACCGTTTGCTTCGGGGTGTCGACCGCCACCTGGCCGGCGAGCGGGCCCAGGGCCTCGCGGATGTCCTCGGTCACGCGCGGAGTCAGGGCGTTGCCGCCTTCGACGCCGCCGCGGTTGGACACGAAGGTGACCGACAGCGGTTCCGCCCCGGCCGCCCGGGCCGCGGCGTCCAGGGTGCCCGGCGCCAGGAAGACGTCGCGGTTCAGCCTGCCGCCGAGGCCCACACCCGCCAGACCCTGCTCCGGAACCACACGGTCCACCCGGAACGTGTGCGGGGACCCGAACAGGTAGAGCGTGACCGACTCCCCGGATCCGACCCGCAGGGACTGCGCCAGCGGCTCATTGAGCACGACCTCGCCGGGCCCCGGGGCCGGTCCGGCGAGACCGGAGGCCCCGTTCGGGGCGCCGAAGCGGGAGGCGTCGTCGAAGTCCATCTGCCACGCCAGGACGCGCGGTTCCGCGCCCGGACGGCCGTCGCCACGGCTGACGGCCGACGCCTGGGCGGCCCGGGCGTCGAGCACGCCGTCGACGTCGGGGTCGTCCGCCAGGGAGGCGAGCCGTTCGGCGACGGTGCGTCCGGCCGGGCCGGGCGGCGCGACGACACGCTCGTCCACCGGCCCCAGAGTGCGGTAGGCCTCCTGCCGCACCGAGAAGTCGAGCGTGTCACCGACCACCAGGGCACCGATGATGATGGCGGTGCCGAGGACGGATCCGCCGGTCACCAGTGCGGCCTCGGTGCGCCGCCGGGCGAGCTGACGGAAGGCCAGACGGCGCGAGACCGGCTGCCGGACCGCCACCCAGGCGAGCACCACGAGGACGAGCGCCAGGGCGACCAGCAGCGGGAGCAGGAGGTTCGGGTACATCGTCAGCCCCGGGTGGCGTCGGTGACCGTGCCCGGGCCCGGGACGACCTGTCGCAGGTCGTCGACCAGCCGCCCGTCACGCATGCTGATCAGCCGCGGGACGCGGGCCCCGATGGCACTGTCATGGGTGACCAGGACGATCGTCTGGCCCTCGTCCCGGTTGAGGTCGCACAGCAGGTCCATGACCTGGTCGGCCATCGCGCTGTCGAGGTTGCCCGTCGGCTCGTCCGCCCACACGACGGCCGGCCGGCCGGCGAGGGCCCGCGCGATGGTCACCCGCTGCTGCTCGCCGCCGGACAGCTCGCTGGGCCGGTGCTCCACGCGGTGGGCGAGGCCGACGCGGTCGAGCATGGCCAGTGCCCTGCTCCGCGCCTCGCGCGGCCGGGTGCCCACGAGCAGCAGGGGCAGTTCGACGTTCTCCGCCGCCGAGAAGACGGGGATGAGGTTGAACGACTGGAAGACGAAGCCCATCGTCCGGGCCCGGTGCTCCGTGCGCTCGGCGTCCGACATCGCGAAGAGGTCGCGGCCGTCGATCTCCACCCGGCCGCCGTCGATGTCGTCGAGCCCGGACAGGCAGTTCAGCAGGGTCGTCTTGCCAGAACCGGACGGGCCCATGACGCCCACCAGCTCTCCGTGGCGCACGGCGAGGTCCAGGTCGTCCAGGGCGGTGACCGCCACCGAGCCCGTCCGGTAGATCTTGCGGACTCCCGTGGCGACCAGGAGGGGCAGGTCGCTGTTCATGCCTTCCATCCGAAACCCCGGAGGCGACCCGCGGCTACGGCCGTCCAGGCCCCGGCGATGGTCCGAACGGCCCAATCCGGTTCCGCGGGGCACCCCGCGCGTCCTCCGGGACCGCCCGACGACCGCGGCAGGCCCGGCCGGTCCGCGCGACGAACCGAACGCACGCGCCCATACTGAGGAGGACGGCAGCGGTCCCGGGGTGCGTACGGACGGGAATCGCGGTGGCGATGCAGCAGGTGCCCTTCGACGAAGTGACCACCGGTGCGGCGAGGGACGCCGGCGGGTGGCTGGGAGCCCTGCCGGTGGCCGTGGTCGCCACCAGCGCGGACGGGGCGATCGTCCGCTGGGACCACGCGGCGGAGGACCTGCTCGGCTACACCCCGCACGAGGTGCTCGGCCTGCACATCGCCGACCTGCTCCATCCGGGTGCGGACCGGAGTCTCGGCCGGTCGCTGTGGGAAGGGGCGGCCACCGGACGCGGCGTGATGGGCATGGTGACCGCCTGGCACAAGGACGGACGCCCGCTGGACCTGGAGATCTGGGCGTGTCCCGTCCCGGCCCGGCACCGGGGCGGCACGACGGTGCTGGTCTTCGCGGCGCAGGCGGAGGCCGCGCGGCGGATCCGCGGCTCGTCGGCGGTGTGGGACGGGCTGTTCGACCGCTCCCCGGTCGGCATCGCCATCCTCGACACCCAGCTGCGGTTCCTCCGCGTCAACCCGGCACTGGAGGCCATGAACGGTCTTCCCCAGGCCGCCCACATCGGGCGCCGGCTCGTCGAGATCCTGCCCGACGTCAACGCCGCCGAGATGGAGCGCGCCATGCGCCGGGCACTCGACGAGGGAAGGCCCGTCCTCGACTCGCGCCGTACGGGCCGCACGCCGGCCGACCCGGACCACGACCACGTGTGGTCCGGGTCGTACGTCCGGCTGCAGGACACCGACGGACGCCCCATCGGGGTGGCCGCCACCCTGATCGACATCACCGCCAAGGAACAGGCGCAGCTCGAGGCCGAGGCGGGCCGGCGCCACCTCGCCCTGGTCAACGAGGCCACGCTCAAGATCGGCACCAGTCTGGACCTGGAACGCACCGCACAGGAACTCGCCGACGTCGCCGTTCCCGACCTGGCGGACGCCGTCACCGTCGACGTCCTCGACAGCCTCGCCGCCGGCGGCGAGCTCGGCACCGGCCTGGTCGGCGGCGCCGTACTGCGCCGACTGGCCAAGGCGCCGCTCGCCGGATCCCCCGTCACCAACGTCCTCGCCCCGCTCGGACGCACGCTCGCCTTCCCGGCCGGCACGCCCTACGTCCGGGCGCTCGGCGCACACCGCCCGTTCGTGCTCGCCCGGTTCGACGAGCAGGCCATCGCCCCGGCGGCCGGCCACTCCGCCGCGCCCGCGGAGCTGCTCCGGCGGGGAGTGCACTCGTTCATGATGGTCCCGCTGCTCGCCCGGGGCGTGGTGCTCGGCCTCGCCACCTTCTACCGCACCCGCCCCGTCGGCCCCTTCACCGACAGCGAGGTCGCCCTCGCCGGCGACCTGGCGGCCCGTGCCGCCGTCTGCGTGGACAACGCCCGCCTCTACCGCCGCGAGCACGACACCGCCGCCGTGCTGCAGCGCAGCATGCTGCCGCAGCACATCACCCCGCCGCCGGGGATCGAGGTCGCCCACCGGTACCTGCCCGCCAGCGACGTCAACGAGGTCGGTGGCGACTGGTACGACGTCATCGCCCTGGAGGACGGCAGGGCCGCGCTCGTCATCGGCGACGTGATGGGGCACGGCATCGCGGCAGCCGCGGTGATGGGCCGGCTCTCCGCGAGCGTCAGGGCCCTCGCCCGGCTCGACCTGTCACCCGAGGAGCTGCTGTACCAGCTGGAGGCCGCCCTGCACGACCTCGCCGAACCGATGCTCGCGACCTTCCTCTCCGTCGTCGTCGACCCGGCCACCGGTCACTGCCGCATCACCCGCGCGGGTCACCCGCCCCCCGCGACCGTCGCCCCCGACGGCACGGTCCGCCTCCTCGACGTGCCGGCGGGACTGCCGCTGGGCGTCGGCGGCGTCCGCTTCACGACCACCGACTTCACCCTGCCTCCCGGCAGCCTCCTCGTCCTGTACACCGACGGCCTCGTCGAAGCCCGCAGCAGCGACATCGACGCGCGCCTCGGCGAACTGACCGACCTGCTCGCCGAGCCCGGCCCGTCCCTGCCCGCCCTCTGCGACCGGCTGCTCACCCACCTCGTCCCGGCCTCCGCCGACGACGACATCGCCCTCCTCGTCGCCCGCATCAGCGGCACGGCCTGAGCGCCGGGTCCGCCGCGCGGCCGTCAAGGTCAGTCGTGCGGGACGACGGCGACCGGCGCCCGGCTGTGGTGCAGCACCGAGTGCGTGACGCTGCCGATGTGCGCGCCCAACGTGGACCCCCGGGTGCGCCTGCCGACCACGACGAGCGCCGCGTCGTCGGAGGACTGCACCAGCTCCACCCCGGCCGATCCGACCACCACGCGCCCGGCCGCGGGCACGGCGGGGTACTTCTCCCGCCAGGGCCGGAGGATCTCGTCGAGCGAACGCTCGACCGCCGGGGCCACGGCGGGTCGGACGTCCGGGACCATGGCGGGCCCGAGGGCGCCGTAGAGCGGGAGCTGCTGGGCGTAGACGGCCTTCACGTCGGTGCTCCGCCGGGCCGCCTCCTCGAACGCGAACTCCAGGACGGCGTCCGCGGGCTCCTCCGCGTCGACCCCCACGGTGACCCGTCCGCGCGGGAAGGCGGTGCCGAGGGTGCGTACGAGCACGACGGGCCGCCCGACGGCCCCGGCCACCGACAGGCCGACCGAGCCGACCAGATAGCCGGCCACGCCGCCCAGCGCGCGTGATCCCAGGACCAGCAGGTCACCCGTGTCGGCGGCGGCGACCAGGCCCGGAACGGGACCCGAGGTCAGCACCCGGGTGGTCACCGACAGTCCGGGACACGCGTCACGCAGCCGCCCGGCGGTCCGCGCGAGCAGTTCCTCGGCCCAGGCCTCGTCAGGATCCGGCCACGGCTCCCTCGCGTGGACCAGATGGACGCCGGTGCCGCGCAGCACCGCCTCGTTCGCCGCCCACTCGGCGGCGGCGTACGCCTGGTCCGTGCCGTCGACGCCGACCACGATGCCCTGCGTCATGATCGTCCACCTCCTGCTGTGCTGTCGTCGCTCTCCATGAGACGCGCCGCCTCCACGCCGGTCCAGTCGGGACGGGTCCGACGGCGAGGGCCGGGCGGTCGTCCTCAGTGGATCCCACCCTGATGTGCGGACCTTCCCCGCGGCAGTGCCGAACGGTCCCCTTCCGGGACCGTTCGCCCCCGCGAGAGGCCGGTCCGTTCGCGTCGGACCCGGTCGGGACCGGGATCGCTTCGGCTTACCCGGTCGGGACCGGGCCGGGCCCGACCGGCCCCACCCGGGCGGGCGCCCGGTGACAGCGTGACAGGGAGCCACCTCGTACCCGGAAGGCGGTGAGGACGATGGAATCGCCCGTGGTGACAGGCCCCGTGGTGACGGACCCCGTGGCGGCGAGCCCCGTGGTCGTGGGCGTCGACGGTTCCGACGCCGGTCTCGCGGCCCTCGACTGGGCGGTCGACGAAGCGATGCGGCACGGACGTCCGCTGCGGATCGTGTACGCCTCGCTCTGGGAACGGTACGAGGGCGTCGCATCGGCCCCGAGCACCGACCGGCCCTCCGAACAGGTCCTCGCCGAGGACATCGTCGGCACGGCCGTGGAACGCGCCCGGCGCCGTGCACCCGGCCTCGCCCTCACCGCGGACGTCCTCGCCGAGGACGCCTCCCGCGCGCTGCTCCGCGAAGGCCAGGAAGCCCTGCTGCTGGTCGTCGGGTCCCGCGGGCGGGGAGAGCCGGCCGACCTGCTCCTCGGATCCGTCGGTCTCATGGTGGCCGCCCGGGCCCCAGGCCCGGCCGTCGTCGTCCGTGGCGACCGGCACGCGCTGGAGGCGCGCCACCAGCGTGTCCTTCTCGGCGTCGGCGACCACGACGTGGACTCGCCGGCCGTCCGCTTCGCCTTTCGCGAGGCGGCGGTCCGGAACGCGGAACTCGACGTCGTGTCCACCTGGCGGCGGCCCGCCCACGCGCCGGCCGGTCACCCGCTCCTGGCCGGTGAGCCCGGCGCGTACCTCGAGCACCGCGCCTCCGCGCTCCTGGACAAGGCACTCGATCCGCTCGCGCGGGAGTACCCCCGGGTACGGCTGCGCAGGAGCACGGTCGAGGGTCCCGCCCACCGCGTGCTGACCGAGCGCTCCGCCGCCGCCGACCTGCTGGTCGTCGGGGCGCGACGCCGGGGCCGTCTCGTCGGCCTGGAACTGGGCAGGGTCGCGCACCGGGCGCTGCACCACGCCTCGTGCCCGGTCGCCGTCGTCCCGCAGCACCTTCCCGCCCTTACGGAGGGAGACCAGTGATGAACGCCGCCGTCCGGCACCACATGAGCGACCTCGGCCGCCGCGTCGAGGCCCGGCGCACCCACCTCGGCCTGTCCCGCGAGGAGGTGGCCGAGCGATCCGGATCCACGCCCGGCTACATCGGCCTCCTGGAGGAGCAGTTGCCCAGCCCGGGGATCGAGTTCCTGGTCCGGCTCGCGAACGCGCTGGAGACCACCGTCCAGGACCTGACCGGGTACGCCGCGGACATCGCCCCGGGAGCGGGGCGCGCCGGCCGTCACGCCACGATGGCGGGCATCGACGAGGCGGAGTGCCGGCGGCTGCTCGACGACCACGGCGTCGGCCGGGTCGCCGTCGTGGGGGACGACGGGCCGGAGATCTTCCCCGTGAACTACCAGGTGGTGGGCAGGGAGGTGCTGTTCATGACGGCGGCGGACACGCCGCTCGCGAAGGCGGCGTCCGCCGGCGCGACGATCGCCTTCGAACAGGACCGCGTGGACGAGGCCTTCAGCCAGGGCTGGAGCGTCCTTCTGGTCGGCCCCGCGCACGGGGTGTCGGACCCGGCCACGGCCCGGACGCTCAGAGAAGCCGTCTACTCGACGCCGTGGGCAGGTGACGGGCGGGACGTCCTCGTCGTGCTCACCCCGCACCGGGTGACCGGCCGCCGGATCCGGGCGCAGGGCGCTCCGGGGGGAGCGGGGGACGGGGACGGGGCCGGGACCGGTCGCTGACGGGCGCCGGGACCGGTCACCGATGAGCACGGGACCGGCCCCTGACGCGCTGCGGCGGCGGAGGTGAGGGCCGGGCAGGCCACGACCCGGGACCGACCGGTCCCGGCACGTACGGACCGACCGGCCCCGGCCCGCTGACCCCCTCGGCACTGGGGCGCACGCCCTCCCTGGAGCAGCGTGGGAAACGAGAGCTCCCGAACGGATCCGTCCGCCGGGTCCCGTACCGGGAGCCGCACACGAGGAGCGGAACGATGACCGGAGACAAGGTGGAACGCAGGCACAGCTTGATCCCCGACTTCAGCGACTGGTTCGACCGCGAGTTCCCCGGGCTGCCCGGATGGCGCCCCGGCGCCGCCGCTCACTCCATCCCCGTGGAGGTCACCAGCGGCGACGGCGGTTACGTGCTGCGGGCCGAGCTGCCCGGGATGGAGCCGGAGGACATCACGATCACCGTCGAGGACGACACGATCACGATCAGGGCGGAGCACGGCGAGAGCGAGGAGGACAAGGAGCACTCGGAGTTCCGCTACGGATCCTTCCGCCGGACCCTGCGGCTCCCCGCCGCGATCCCCGCCGACGACGTGGACGCCTCCTACCAGGACGGCATCCTCACCGTCCGCCTCCCGATGCCCCAGGAGAAGGCCCGGACCGCACGCAGCATCCCGGTGAAGCGCGGGGAGAGGGGAGCGACGTCATGAACGCCAAGCGCGTGCTGGTCGCCTACGGGAGCAAGCACGGGGCGATCGCGGGCATCGCCGACGAGATCGGCAGGACGCTCCGCGACGACGGCGTCGACGCGGTCGTCCTGCCGGCCGACACGGTCACCGACGTGAGCGACTACGACGGTGTCGTGCTGGGCGGCGCCCTGTACGCCGGACACTGGAACGGAAAGGCCCGCCGTTGCGCCCGGCGCAACGCCGACCAGCTGCGGAACCGGCCCGTCTGGCTCTTCAGCAGCGGCCCCGTCGACAGCTCGGCCGAACAGCGGGACATCCCGCCCGCGCCCGGTGTCGCGCGCCGGATGAAGGAACTGGGAGCCCGCGAGCACATCACCTTCGGCGGCGCCATGACCGCCGAGACGCCCGGCCGCTTCGCCCGATCCATGGTCCGCCACGGCAAGGGCGGGGACTTCCGCAATCCGGCACGGATCCAGGAATGGGCGCATCACATCGGAAAGGAGCTCGGCGCCATGCGCTGAGCGGCACCGCCGCGGCATCCGGCCCTCCAGCCCCGGGTTCACCCCGGAGGCGGGAGGGCGCTTGCCGCCGGTTCGCCGTCGCCGCTCAGCCCGTCCCGGCCCGTCGCCGCGGCCTCTCGGCCGCCTCACGCCTCGCTATGACGTATCGCTGCGAATCGTTACGCGTCGTTCTCGGCGGCGGTGAGGTCGCACCGCACGTCCACCACGCCCTCGACTGCCCGCGCCAGCCGTTCCGCCACGGTGATGAGAGCACCGTCGCGGACCCGTCCGGACAGGACCACGACGCCGCCGTCGACCCGGACGTCGACCCGCTTCCCCGACAGCGGGAACAGGCGCTCGACGACCTCCCGCCGCACCTCCGCGGCGAGCTCGTCGTCCGGGCGCAGGAAGACCTTGAGGAGGTCGGACCTGCTGACGATCCCCTGGATCGTGCCGTTCGCGTCGACGACCGGCAGCCGCTTCACCCGGTGGGTGGCCATGAGGCGTGCGGCCTGCGGCAGCGACGTGCCGGGCCTGACGGTGACGGCGGGCGAGGTCATCAGGTCCTCGGCCCGGCGGGAGCCGGCCTTGGCCGTCGCGTCGAGCCGCCGTAGCTGTTCGACGAGCCCCAGGCGGTGGTCGTGCAACTCCTCCTTGAGGAGCAGGTCCGCCTCGGAGACGACGCCGAGGACGCGGCCTTCGCCCGCGATGACGGGGACAGCCGTCACGTTCCACCGCTGCATCGTGGTGACGATCTCCTTGAAGTCCGCGCCGGGCAGGACCGCGACGACCTTCTTGGTCATGACGTCGGTGACGGTGAACGGCTGTGGGGTCATCACTCGCTCCTCACGTGAAGCCCTCACCCCTGAGACTGCCGCCGGGCGGCGTGCGCCGCGAGGGCCGGACGGGTCACCCGATGGGTGCCGATCGGCCCGGTCCGGCCGACCGGAACGGCCACAGCAGTCCGTGCGCGGCAGCCGGTCCATCGCAGTCCGCCCCCTGGCCTTCGTCTGCGCCGTCCCGTCCGCGTCGGCCCCTCCGGGCGAACCGGTCCCGGTTGCGGCGCCCGAGGTTCGCGAAACCCTGGAAGAGACCGAGAGACCGAGAGACCGAGGGACCGAGAGACCGAGAGACCGAGAGACCGAGAGACCGAGAGACCGAGGGACCGAGGCACCGAGGGGCCGGTCGGCCCCGGTTGTGGGCCGATCGGCACGTGCGCCGTCGCGGCGGGACGGCCGAGCCTGGGCGTGCCGGCACATCCGCACCTGTGACAGAAAGGTGGGTGCCATGAAGGCAGCCGTCTCCCGGTGGCAGGGCCCGGTCGCATGGACGGTCCGCGGACCCGAGGACCCACCGGTCCGGGTGACCCGCACGGACCAGTCCGTGCCCCCGCCCCCGCGCGCGGTCGGCGGCTCAGCCGCCCACGCCGCCGGCCCGCCGGGTGCCCCATGAACGGCTCGCCCCCGGGAGCTCCGCTGCCCCGAGCGGTCGTCCTCGACACCGACGGCGTCCTGCTCGACTCCGCCGTCGTCCACGCGGCGGCGTGGAAGACGGCGTTCGACGCCTGCCTCGACGAGCTGGCGCCCGCGCCGGCGGAGTGGGTGCCGTTCGACGCGGACGCCGAGTACCGGAGGTTCGTCGACGGCAGGACGCGCTACGACGGGGCCGAGGCGTTCCTGACGGCCCGAGGCATCCGCCTCGACTCCGGGGAGCCGGGCGACCCGCCCGGCTGCGGGACGGTCTGGGCGGTCGCGGCCCGCAAGGAGGCGGCCTTCCTGGACCGGCTGGCCACGCGGGGGGTCGCCGCCTTCGACGACGTCGTGACGGCCCTCGGGGCTCTCCGCTCGCTCCAGGTGCCGTGCGCCGCCGTGTCGGCGTCCCGCCATGCCCGGGCGCTGATCACCGCCGCCGGGCTGGGCCCGTACCTCGCGGCCGTCGTCGACGGAGAGGACGCCGCCCGGCTCGGTCTCCCCGGAAAGCCGGACCCCGCGCTCTTCCTGCACGCGACCGGGCTGCTCGGTGCGGCCCCGAGCCGCACCGCGGTCGTCGAGGACGCGCTCGCCGGTGTCCGCGCGGCTCGTCACGGCGGTTTCGGTCTCGTCGTCGGCGTCGACCGCACGCCGGGCGGTCATGACGCCGCCGCCTTGCGGGAGCAGGGCGCCGACCTGGTCGTGGCCGACCTCGCGGCGCTGGTCCGCGAGGTGTGGGGTGAGCGCGTATGAGCACCGGCTGGACGTGGCGGTACGACCGGTACGAGCCGGAACGGGAACAGCTCGTCGAGGCGCTCTGCACCCTCGGCAACGGCCGCTTCGCCACCCGGGGTTCCGCTCCCGAGTGCGCCGCCGGCGGCGCCCACTACCCGGGCACCTACCTGGCCGGCTGCTACGACCGGCGCACGTCGGCCGTCGCCGGTGCGGAGGTCGAGAACGAGGACCTTGTCAACCTCCCGAACTGGACGCCGCTGTCGTACCGCTGCCTGCCGGACGACGGACCGCCGGGCGCATGGCTGACGCCCGACGCCGATGCCCTGCGGCACTACGACGTACAGCTCGACGTGCGCGGGGGAGTGCTCACCCGGAGCATGCTGTTCCGGGACGCCCGCGGCCGCGGACTGCGCGTCGGTCACACCCGCGTCGTGCACATGGGAGAAGCGCACCTGGCGGCGCAGCAGACCGTGTTCCGTGCCTACGGCTGGAGCGGAGCCGTCGAGGTGAAGAGCATGCTCGACGGCGCCGTCACCAATGCAGGGGTGCAGCGCTACCGGCACCTGGAGAAGGACCACCTCCGGGAGCACCGGACCGGCTTCACCTCCGACGGCGTCGCCTGGCTCACCTGCCGTACCGTCGACCCGGGCTTCAGGATCGCCCTCGCCGTCCGCACCGTCACCCGCCCCGCCCGTCCCGCGCGCGAGACCGCCAAGAGCACCGGCACCGTGCAGACCTACCGCCTGCCGATCGGCCCCGGCCGCTCGGCGACGGTGGTGAAGACACTGGCCCTGCGCGCGTCGACGGACCGCCCGGCCACCGATCCGCTCGCGGCCGCCCGCGACGACCTCGCCCTCGCCCCCGTCTTCCCCCGGCTCGTCGCCGGTCACCGGGCGGCCTGGCAACGCCTATGGGATCAGGGAGAGTTGCACGTGCCGGGAGAGGCGGGACGCATCCTGCGTCTGCACCTCTTCCACCTGCTGCAGACGCTCTCCCCGCACACGGCCGACCTGGACGTGGGCGTTCCCGCCCGTGGTCTGCACGGCGAGGCGTACCGGGGCCACGTCTTCTGGGACGAGCTGTTCGTCCTGCCCTACCTGGACCTGCACTTCCCCGAGGTGGCCAGGTCCCTGCTCCTGTACCGGTACCGGCGGCTCCCGGCGGCGCGCGAGGCGGCCCGCCGGGCCGGCGGCGTCGGCGCCATGTACCCCTGGCAGAGCGCCAGTTCAGGCCGGGAGGAGACCCAGGAACTGCACCTCAACCCGCGCTCCGGACGCTGGCTGCCCGACTTCTCCCGGCTCCAGCGGCACGTGGGTGCGGCCGTCGCCCACAACGTGTGGCGGTACGCGCGGACCACCGGAGACCGCGGGTTCCTGCACTCCGCCGGCGCCGAGATCCTGCTGGAGATCGCCCGCCACTGGGCCGGGGCAGCCGCCTTCGACACCGGCACGGGGCGCTACCGGATCCGCGGGGTCGTGGGCCCCGACGAGTACCACGACGCCTATCCCGGTGCCGCCGCCCCCGGCATCGACGACAACGCCTACACCAACGCGACCGCCGCCTGGGTGCTCGCCCGCGGCCTCGACCTGCTCGGCGAACTGCCCGCGGCCCGCCGCTCGGAGCTCTCGGAACGACTGTCCCTGGACGCGGGCGAACTCGCCCGCTGGGACGACGTCTCCCGCCGCATGTACGTGCCGTTCCACCAGGGCGTGGTGAGCCAGTTCGAGGGCTACGGGGACCTCGCGGAGCTCGACTGGGAGGCGTACCGCACCCGTTACGGGGACATCCGCCGCCTCGACCGGATCCTGGAGGCCGAGGGCGACACGGTCAACCGCTACCAGGCGTCGAAGCAGGCCGACACCCTCATGCTCGGCTACCTCTTCCGGCCCGCCGAGCTGTACGGCCTGTTCCGCCGGCTCGGCTACGAGCTCGACGACGAGGTGTGGCGGGCGACCGTCTCGTACTACCTGCGGCGCACCAGCCACGGCTCGACGCTCAGCAGCCTCGTCCACGGCTGGGTGCTGGCCCGGCAGATGGGCGCCGAGGCCTGGCGGTACTGCGAGGAGGCCCTGCTCGCCGACGTGGCCGACGTCCAGGGCGGCACGACCGGGGAAGGCATCCACCTCGGGGCGATGGCCGGCACGATCGACCTGGTCGAACGCGGGATCACCGGCCTGGAAACGGGGCCGGAAGGGCTCCGGGTGGCTCCGGTGGCCCTCGCGGAGATCCCCCGGTTCGCCTTCACCCTGTGCGTCGGGCGCCATCGGGGGGTGCGCCTGCGGATGCTCCCCGGGCGGCTGGCGGTCCGGGTGCCCGCCTCGCCCGAGGGCCCGCTCGCCGTCGTGCTCCCCGGCGGCCGGCGGCTCACCGTCGAGGCCGGACAGGAGCGTTGGTTCCGCCTGTGAGCAGCGCTCCCGCCCGTGAGGAGGGGTTCAGCCGAAGGTGAGCACGTCGGCGACGGGCCGGCGCGGTGTGGCCTGCCCCTGGGGGCCGTAGCCCAGGCGGATCACCATGTGGACGAAACCGATGGCCGAGCCGGGATCGCGGGCGTCGGAACGCAGTTCGGGCCATTCCAGCGGCTGGGACATGAGGGAGGTGGCAAGGCCGTCGAGGGTGGCCCGCAGAAGGACGCGTTGCATCGCCTGACCGGCCTTCAGCCAGTCCCGTGGCGTGTCCCCGACCGTGCCGAGCAGGGCGATCTGCGGCCTCTTCTCGAAGCGCGCCGACACCCGGCCGGGCACCCGTCCCGGAGCGCCGAAGTCCCTGACGGGCGAGGTCACGTCGTACTGCCGTGGACCGAAGGCGTACGAGGGAATGCCCTCGGCGTCGGAACCTTCCCCCGGCGCGCCCGTGCGCGTCCAGGCGGCGATCTCCGCGCGGACGGCCTCGTCCGCCGCCTCGAACAGCTCGGAGGTGTGCACGAGGTCCATGACGGTGTCGGTGTGCCACGCCCCGGGAACGACGAGCCGGCAGCCCTCCAGCAGGGCCGCGGCACGCAGCCCGCCGATCACCTCGGAGGGGACCTGCTCCTCGGTGAAGGGGAAGCGGCTGGTGTGCCGGCGTCGCAGCGCGGCATGCAGCGCGTCCAGTTCGTCGTCGGCGTCGTCGGGACCGTCGAGGCGCACGTCCGCGAGGTGCCACGGGTCGTCCGGAGAGGGCAGCAGCCGGACCGCGGGATGCCTGCCCCGGTGCGCGGCGGCGACCCGCAGCCCGAACAGCGCGGCGCCGCACCCGAGGTGCAGGGCGCGGTGGTCCGGGTCCTCGCGCGGCATGGCGCGCGACGGATCGCCGTGCAGCTCGATGACGCCGGTGCCCGCCCTGCAGACGAACTTCCAGGGCTGTGCGTTGTGCATCGAGGGAGCCGTGACGGCGTCCTCGATCAGCGAGGTCACGAGTGGTCGGGTCAGAGTGGTGGTGGTCACGGTTCGTCCCCTCTGAGGTGGGTCACCATGCGAGGTCGTGGGGAGTCCGGGTGGCGGACGTGAGACGCGTGTCGTCCTCGTGCCAGGTCAGCCGGTCCACGACGGCGACGACGCCGTCCACCCGCTCGGCGAGTCCGACGAGCATCAGGGCCTGGCTGCGCCGACGCACACGGCCGGCCAGCGTCACCACGCCGTCGAGGACGTGCGCGTCGACCGCGTCCGCGGGCAGGTCCGTGGCGTCCGTGAGGACGTCCTCGCGGAGCCGGCGCCGTATCTCCGCGTCCGGGCGGAGGTAGACGCAGAGCAGGTCACGGCGGGTCACGATGCCCACCAGCCGTTCCTCCACGTCGACCACGGGAAGGCGCTCGACCCCCAGGCGCACCATCAGCCGCGCCGCGTCGGCCACCGTCTCCTCGGCGTGGACCGTGACGGCCGGCGTCGTCATCAGGGCCCGTGCGGTCAGGTCGTGGTGGGCCAGGAGGTCGCTCTCGGAGACGACGCCGAGGACGTGGTCGTCCTCGTCCACGACCGGGACGCCGCTGATCTCGTGCTCGGCGAGCAGCCTGGCGATCTCCCGGAACGAGGTCCCGGGAACGGCGGAGACCACGTCGCCGGTCATGAGCCCGCCGATCTTCATGTGCTTCATCGCCGGGCCTCCTGTTCGAGGGCGAGGGTTCGGACGGTGTGCGCCGTCCCGTGTCACCACCCTCCATCGCGCGCACGGGGCCAGGGAGGGGCCGAACGGTCCACCCTCAGGACCGAACGGGCTCGTCACCGCCGCTCCGGCGGCCGGTCCCGACCCGATGGGGACCTTCGGGCCCCGCCCTTGCCCCCAGCGGCCCTGCGGCCGCCCGGGACCAGCTGCCAGAGTGGAAGGAAGCGCTGGGACCGCGCTGGGTGAAGCGGGTGGGGCACCGTGCGAGGAGCGGCGCGAGAGACCGCGTGGAGAACCGTGTGAGGAGGAGCCATGGGCGGAACGACAGCTCGTCCCGGCCTCGGCAGGATCGTCGTCGGCGTCGACGGATCTCCGTCCGCACGGACCGCGGCGATGTGGGCGGCGGCCGAGGCCGCCCTGCGCGGCAGCTCCTTGTGCCTCGTCCACGCGGCGGACACGGACGCACCGGCCCCGTTCCTGCCGCAGTCGGAGATCGTCAGGATCCGGCAGGCGGGCCGGGAACTGCTCGACCGGACCGCCGGGTCGATATCCGCGCGCCACCCCGAGCTGGCGGTCGTCACGGAACTCGCCGACGGCGCCGCCGCCGCCGGCCTGCGCCGAGCCGCCGCCCTGACCGGAACGATCGTCGTCGGCCACCGCGGACTCGGCGGATTCTCCTCCCTGCTGCTCGGATCGGTCGGTCTCGAGGTCGCGGCTGCCGCGACCACCCCCGTGATCGTGGTGCGCGGGGCGGCGGAGCCAGTCGAGGCCGGCGTGGTCCTCGCGGCCGTACGGAACGAGGCCGACGTGGGCTGTGCCCGTGCGGCGGCCGGCGAGGCCCTGCTGCGCAAGGTGCCGCTGCGGCTTCTGCACATCTGGGGCACGCCGCTGTCCGCCGGCTCGCGGGCCGCGCTGCGCAACGGCGGCGAGGAAACCGCCCGCGGCCACGTGCACGTGCTCGCCGCGATCTCCGACCGGATCCGGGACGAGTTCCCGGACCTGACCGTGTACGCCGACGGCCAGAAGAGCCACAGCGTGCCCGGCGCCCTCGTCGAGGCATCGCGCCATGCGGACCTGCTGGTCAGCGGCGGTCGACGGTCGCCCGGCTACCTCGGTCCCACCATCGGACGGACCACGCTCGGCCTGCTGCAGCACGCCCACTGCCCCGTGGAGCTCATTCCCCGGAGCGGGCCGGGACACGGCAGCACGTGAGGACACGTGATGACGGGCCGGGTGAGGACATCGAGGGTGAAGAAGACACCGAGCCCGTCGTGCCCCGGGGTTCCCCGAACTACCGCGAAGGGGCGCCCTTCTCGCGGTCGTGCTGGGGGTGCTCGGGGGTCTCGTGGTGCCCGTGTGCCTGTGCGGCGATGACGGCGGCCTGTACGCGGCGTTCGACGCCGAGCTTGCCGAGCAGTCGGGAGATGTGGTTCTTGACGGTCTTCTCCGACAGGTAGAGGCGCTTGGCGATCTGCCGGTTGGTGAGGCCTTCGCCGATCAGGTCGAGTACGGACCGCTCCCGCTCGGACAGTCCGGTGAGCCGTTCGTCCTCCGGTGGCTTCGCGGCCTCCGGGTCGCGGAGCGAGTGCATCAGCCGGGCGGTCGTCGCCGGGTCCAGCATCGACTGCCCGGTGGCCACGGTCCGTACCGCCGAGACGAGGTCGGAGCCCTTGATCTGCTTGAGGACGTAGCCGGCCGCGCCGGCCATGATGGCGTCGAGGAGGGCGTCCTCGTCGTCGAACGAGGTCAGCATCAGGCACGCCAGCTCGGGCATCCGGGAGCGGAGCTCCCGGCACACCGAGATGCCGTCGCCGTCCGGCAGCCGTACGTCGAGAACCGCCACGTCCGGCCGCAGGGCGGGACCCCTGGCCAGTGCCTGCTCCGCGGTCGAGGCCTCGCCGACCACCTCCAGGTCGGGCTCGTCGTCGATCAGGTCACGGATGCCGCGGCGGACGACCTCGTGATCGTCGACGAGGAACACCCGCGTGGCTGTGGCGGCTGTCGGCAGATCGGTCATGGCGTTCCCTGCGGTCGGTGGGTCCGTACCCGCCCCCACAAGGATTGTCCGTCATGGAGCGTCTCAAGGGGCGCCGAGGTCCATCCGGACGTCGACGACACCCTCCACCGCGCGCACGGCGCGGGCGGTCAGCGGTACCAGGGACCGGTCGGCGAGCACGCCACGCACGGTGGCCACGCCCTCCCGCACCGAGATGTCGAGCCCCGTCGGTGCGGCCGGCTCGCCGAGCACGGAACGGCGGATGTCCTCCTCGATCTCGGCGTCCGGGCGGAGGAAGACCTTCAGCAGGTCGCTGCGGCTGACCACGCCCTCCAGCATGCCGAGGTCGTTGACCACCGGCAGGTGCTTCACCCTCCGCTTGGCCATGATCCGTGCCGCCTCGGCGAGCGTGGCGTCCGCGTGGACGGTCATGACGTCCTCCTGCGACGGAGACCGAGACGGGGGCGGCGCGGTCCGTCCACGTACCTGCTGCCGTACGGGCCGGATGTGCGCCATCCGCACGTCAGGCGGGGTCCGGGCCTCGTCGTCGTTCTTCCTCCGCTATCAGTCTCAGCCCGCGCCCGCGCCGGGGTGGAGGGCTGGACGGCCCGCTTTTCGGGTACCGATCGGCCGCGCCCGACGGCAGGCGGCGCCGGGGCGCCCGGGGATGCCCATCGCGACCCGGCGCGACGGCCCCGATGGTGCGTCCGGTGCCTCGTCGCCCACCGCACCCGGGGCACCCGGAGGAAAGAGTCAGTCGAAGAGGGCGACGACTCCGTTCACCCAGACCGCGAGGAACGCGAGGGCCCCTACCAGGCAGCCGACACCCGCCAGCACACCGCCGACCGTCCGCGGCTCCGAGGGCGCCTCGTACGCCGCCTCCAGACCGTCCCGGTACGACGCGGGATCGTCCCAGTCGACGGGGTGCCCCAGCTCCTCGGCGCATGCGGTGCGCACCGCGACCAGCTGCCCCTCCGCGAAGGCCGTGGCGGCCATGCCCTCCGGGCCGCGCCAGGCGAGAGCCCTCATCCGCCACCCCGGAGACCCGTACCGTGCCTCGAAGGCCGCGGTCTCGTCCGCGTCGCGGTCCTCTTCGAGGTACATCCAGCGCCCGGCCTCCGCGACGTCGCCGTAGAGCCGGTACACCTCGGCCAGACGCCGGCGGAGCGTCAGGTCGTACGGGAAGGACGAAACGAGCCCGCGCAAACGCTGACGCGCGACGGGAACCCGGCCGGCGGCCAGGTCCGCGTCGACTCGGGCAAGGGTCTCTTTCACGGACATGAACGCATGATCGGGTACGGGACCGGCGCACGTCGACCGGGTTTGTCGCCCGGCAGCGGGCAGCGGGCGTGCTGTCGGTGACGCTCCCTGGGGCGGAGGAGCGGTCACCAGCCTGCGCGGTCATCCCATCAGTCGCCCGCGCACCGAGCGTGCCGCCCGTCGCACCGCGGAGCGGGTCTCCGGGCTGTGGTCGACGGCCTCGAAGCCGTGGTGGGCCGTGGGGACGTCGATGCGTTCGACCTCGGCGCCGGCCTCCTCCGCGACGGCGAGGAAGTGGTCGACCGTCGCCTGGAACATCGGGTGCTCCAGACCCGCCCTGGTCAGCACGATCGGCGGGGACGCCGCCGTCAGCCGGTCCGCCGGGCGGAAGCGGGCCTCCACCCGGCGCCAGTCCGGCAGCGGTGCCAGGACGGGATAGTTCAGGGCCACGCAGCGCAGCCACGGCGGCGGGGCCGCGAGCCAGTCGGCCACGAGCAGGCCACCGGCCGAGAAGAACCACAGGGCGATCCGGTCGGCGTCGACCCGCGGGTCCGCGCGCACCAGCTCCACCGCCTCGGCGACGTCGTCCGCCGCCCGCGGATAGTCCGCGAAGCCGTACAGCCGATGGTCCAGGGTCGCCCCGACCAGGCCGAGGTCCGCCGCGAGGCGGCCGTAGCCGAGGAAGAACGGCGAGTCCCGGGGCGTCGGCACCTGGTCCGGGGTGACCGGGCCGCCATGCACGAACAGTACGGCGGGGCGCGGTCCTTCGGCGTCCGGGAGATGGAGGTCCACCCGGCCCCGGCGCTCGCGCGGGCGCTCCGGCACGTCGAGCACGAAGGAACCGCCGTCCGCGGGCGGCGCGGAGTCGGGGAGCTTCAGGCGCACGCCCCCGTCGGCCGCCGCCCGCAGCAGGACATCGGCGAGCGGGCCGGGTGCGGAGAGCATCGGCCAGTGTCCGGTGGCGAGTTCGAAGAAGCCCACGTCGGGACCGGCGAGCGCGCGGAAGCGGGGCGGCCCCGACGCGACCAGCATCTCGACCATGGAGACCGACCCGCCGTTCGCCGTGCACAGCACACCGGTCACCGGCCGGTCGAACGGGCTGCCGGTCAGCCGCAGCGGCTCGGTGAGGGTCCGCACCGGCTGCGGCACGGCCAGCCGGTCGAGGCGTGCGACAGTCTCCTCGGTCAGCCCCTCCGTACTGCCCCAACGGCCCCACCCCGCACCCGAGGGCGCCGGCACCAGACCGGTCCCGTCCGCCTGCCCCACGGCGGACGGATCCGGCACGAAGGCGCTCGCCGGGTCGCCGTCCGCCGGCATCCCCGCATCCAGGTACACCACCCGGGCGCACCGCCCGGGCCGCCGGTCCGCGGCCCCGAGCACCGGATGGATCCCGTAGTCGTGGCCGACGAGCACCACCCGGTCGTGCCCGTCGACCGCGGCCTCGTCGACGGCCCGCACCACGTCCTCGACATGCGTCTCCAGACCGGTCCCTTCCGCCGGTGTCCCACCGGCCGCCGTCCCACCGGCCGCCGGCCCGTCCCCGCCCGCCATGCCGGTCAGTGTCACCGGATACGCGGCGGCCCCGGCCTCCCGCAGAAGCGCCGCGGTCTCCTCCCAGACCCACCCGCCGGTGAAGGGCCCCGACACCAGCACGAAAGCGGTCATCGTCACGTTCCTCTCCTCGTCCCGTCCGTCCGTTCCGTACGCGGGGCACCGTAGGAACTCCCGCTGGGGGAGGTTCAAGTACTCGCCGTCGTAGGCTCGTGCCCATGGGTCTGGACATCACGGTGCTGATCGCCGACTGGTCGTGGCTGAGCGCGGCTCCCGCCCCGGAGCGGCCGGGGCTGCTGCGTGACGCGTGGTACGACGACGCGACCGGGTTCTGGGAAGCCGACGCGCCCGTCACCGACGGCGGCTGGATCCTGCCGCGCGGCCCGCACCAGGACCGCTTCGCGCTCTACGAGTTCACGCGGACCACCAGTTCGTTCAAGCCGCACTTCTGGGCCGGCAGCCGCTGGGAAGACGTCCGCGACCACGTCGACCGGGCCCTGCGCGCCGACCTGGACACCGTGCTGCGCGGCTTGATCTGGGACGGCCCGGAGGGAGTCGAACTCCGTGTGGAGCGCGAGGTGTTCGGCGACGGGCCCGAGGTCTACGGCGTGCTCCTCGCCCGCACGCCGGCCGGCGTGCGGGAACTCGCCGCCGCCTGGGACCGGGCGGCGAGACGGCCGCCCGGACTCGGCGTGCTGCGGGCACCGTTCGACGCGCACGCCGCCGATCCCACCGGCTGGGTCGGCGAGTTCGGCGAGTTCGAACTGCTGCTGCGGGACTGGGGCCTGATCCTCACGGAGGCGGCTCGCAGGGGCTGGGCGGTCGTGGGGCTCAGTGAGTAGCCCGTCAGGCGCGGGATCCGGCGCCGGGGCAGGCGCAGGCGCGGTCTCGGGCGACGGGCTGTGGAGCATCGGCGAACTCGCCGAGCGCGCCGGAACCACCGTCAAGACCGTCCGCTTCTACTCCGACCGCGGCCTTCTGCCCGAGACCGGCCGCACGGGCGGCGGGCACCGGCGCTACGGACCCCCGGCACTGGAGCGACTACGGCTGATCCGCTCGCTGCGCACGCTCGACCTGCCGGTGACCGACGTGGGACGGGTGCTCGACCAGGACGACGCGCTCGAGGACGTCGTCGCGCGCCGGCTGCGCGAGGTCGGCGGCCGGCTCACCGCGCTGCGCTGGCACGAGGCCTCGCTGCGGCTCCTCCAGGACTGCACTCCGGCCGAACGTGCCGAACGGCTCCGGCTGCTCGGCGGGCTGTCCACGCCGCCCGACACGACCGCCCTCGCCCGGTTCTGGCGGCGCACCCTCCCCGTGCGGTTCCCGGCGCGGCTCGCGGCCTCGGTCGTGGAGGCGGCCGTGCCGCAGCCGCCGGACGATCCCACGCCCGCGCAGGTACTGGCTTTCGCGCGACTGCACGACCTGGTCGCCGCGGCGCCCGCACCCACCGTCCACCTGGCGGACGTGGCCCACCGGCCGGCCACGCTCTACGCCGGGCTCGCCGAGGCGTACGAGCTGGCCGCCGCAGAACGGGTCGCCGCCGAGCGGGCGGCCGCCGCCGCACTGGCCCCCGCACAACGGGGAGCCGAGCGCGCCGCCGCCGCGCGGGCCCTTCCCGAACGGGCCACCGGCGGACGAGCAGACGGCGAACCCGCAGACGACGACCGGACAGCCAGCGATCGGACAGCCAGCGATCGGACAGCCAGCGATCGGACAGCCAGCGACCGGACAGTCAGCGACCGGACAGTCGGCGCATCGGCCGACGGACCCCCGCCACCCGGCCCGGGAGGCCAGGCCCTCGGCCGCTTCGTGGCCGCCTACGCCGACGCGCTCGGCGCGCGTGACACCCCGGCCTTCCGTCGCCGTCTCGCCGGCCTCCTCGTCGCCGGCGCCGATCCGCTGATCGGCCGCTACTGGCAGCTCGCCGGCGAACTCCGCGGGGCGGCGGACGGCCCCACCGCCGGAGCCGTCCACGGCCGCCTGTGCCTCGCCCTGAAATCGGACCTCACGCGGCCGGAGCGGGCGGAATCCGTCCGGGCTTGGGGCGAGTGAACCCAGAAGGTCCTCCTCAGGCGAGGAGGGCCGCCGTGCACTGCTCGGTGAGGTCCTCGGCGTGCGGGGGCAGGGGGTTGCCCGCGCGCAGATGACGGCGGACGACGGTCAGCGGGAGTTCGACGAGCGCCAGGACGACGCGGTCCCGGGCCTGCTCGTCGCGGGCGCCCAGGGCCTCCGCCAGGCGGGCGAGCGCGGCGAACACGCGGCTGTTGCCGGCGTCGGCGCGTCGCACGTGCTCCTCGGACCAGTCGCTGCGGCCGAAGTCGGCGGCGCCGTACAGGAGGAGGGCCGCCTCGTCCGGGTGCTCGCGGCACCAGGCCACGACGTGCCGCGAGGCCGCTCGGGCGGCCGTGCGCGGGTCCGGTTCTCCGGTCAGGACCGCGAAATAGCCCTCCTGAAAGTGCTCCACGGTACGCAGCCACACCTCGGCGAGCAGTGCCGTGCGCCCCGGGAAGCGGTGGTACATCGAGCCGCTGGGTGCGCCGACGGCCTGGGCCACCGCCGACATGGTCACGGCGGCGGGGCCGCCGGAGGCCGCGAGCAGGACGGCGGCGTCGAGGAGCTGGTCCGTGTCGAAGCGGGGTGGTCTCGCCATGAATCAGAGAGTACTCTCCAATTAATTGGAGAGAGGTCTCCAATACTTCTCAGGGGAGGACCCATGGGCGTCTACAACGTGCACGAGCGCCTGCTGCCGATGAAGGAGAGCGAGGTGGGCGCGCTCATCGACGGCCTGGCGAGCGGTGAGGGCGACCGGCTCTGGCCCGGCGCCGCCTGGGGGCCGATGGAATTCGACCGCCCGCTGTCCGCCGGCGCGCGGGGCGGCCACGGGCCGGTGCGGTACATCGTGGCCGGGTACGCCCCCGGGCGCTGGATCCGCTTCGAGTTCACCGGGCCCCGCGGTTTCCACGGCTTCCACGAACTGGCCGTGCTCCCCGACGGCCCGGACCGGACACGGCTGCACCACACCCTGGCCATGGAGGCCAGGGGCCTGGCCCGGCTGACCTGGCCCCTGGCCTGGCGCCCGATGCACGACGCCTGCCTGGAGGACGGCCTCGACCGCGCCGAACTCGCCGGCACCGGCACCGTACGACGGCCGGCCCGCTGGTCGCCGTACGTCCGCCTGCTCCGCGCCGCGGCCGGCGCCGCGACGCGCCGGAAGACGGGTCGCCAGGACCGGCCCGCGGGCGGGCGCTAAAAGGTGTCTCCTCGATCAGGCCGGATCAGGGAGCGGCGTCTGGTGCCGGGCGTCACGAGCCCGGCATGATCGGCGCGACACCCCTAGGGGATCTCGGGCCGGTCCGGCGGACCGGCGTCCGGACGATCCTGGCCGCTCGCACCCCGGCGCGCCGCCGGTTCCGGGGTGCGGAGGTGCCGCAGGTGGGTCTCCGCGCGGTGCACGGTCTCCTGGTGGGTGTGGGTCAGGCCCAGTTCCCGTGCCTTCGTCAGGGTGAGTTCGGCCTCGGCGGTGCGGCCCAGGGCGAGCAGGGCCGCGCCCGCCGTGGCCGTCAGCATGCCGTGCCGGAGGCCCAGGAGGCCGTTGACGGTGTCGCCGTCGAGCGTGAGGCCCTGGTGGGCGCAGGCGAGCGCACCGGACGGATCGCCCGCCGCGAGCAGCTGCCGCGCGCGGTGCTCCAGGGCCAGCAGCTCGGTGATCACGTCACCGCCGTCCCGTACGAGCGCGGCGGCCCGGGCGGTGTGCGCCAGGGACTCCGGGGTCACACCGACCGTGTCGAGCGCCACCGCGAGATTGACCAGCGCGGTCGCCTCGCTGGACACGTCGCCCGCGCGGGCGGCCAGTTTCGGTGCCAGACGCAGGTGTGCCAGGGCCTCGGGGATCCGTCCGTCCTGGGTGAGCAGCCAGCCGAGCAGCGCCCGGGCGCGGGACTCGGCGTCCGGATCGTCCTCGCGCGCGGCCGAGTCGACCGCGGCCTCCAGGAGCGGCACCCAGCCGTCGTGGCTGTCCCACAGCATGTACGGCCACTGGAGCAGTGCGAGCCGCCAGGCCCGGTCGTGGTGGCCCGTCGCACGGGCGGCGGCGACCGCCGCGGCGAGGTTGTCGCGCTCCGCCGCGTACCAGAGCAGCGCCGCGTCACGGCCCGCGAAGTGCGGGGTCGCGGGGGGCGTGCGCACATCCGGCGGCACGGCGCAGCACGGCAGGTCGTCGGGCTCGGCGGCGCGAGCCGCGGCCATCGCGGTCAGCGTGTAGTGGTCGAGCAGCCGCAGCAGCGCCTCCTCGTCCGGGCGGAGCCCGCGGGCGTAGAGCCGTACGAGGTCGTGCAGCGTGTGCCGGCCCGGCGCGTACTCGGTGAGCAGATGCGCGTCGCAGAGCCGGTCCAACGCCTCGGCGGCGACCGCCGGCGGCCGGTCGAGCAGCGCCGCCGCCGCGTGCCGGTCGAGGTCCTGCCCCGGCAGCGCCCCCAGCTGACGGAACAGCAGGGCCGCTTCGTCCGGCAGCCCCTGCACGGTGTGCCGCAGCGCGGCCGGTACTCCCTGGCCCTCGCCGCCTCCGGAACCGTCCACCGAGAGCAGGGCCAGCCGCCGCTGTTCGTCGGCGAGTTCGGCGGCCAGGTCGGCGAGCCGCCAGTGCGGGCGGGCGGCCAGCTGGGCGGCGGTGACCCGCAGAGCCAGCGGCAGGCCGTCGCAGAGCGCGGCCAGCCGGTGCGCGGCGGCCGGTTCGGCGGCCAGCCGGTCGGCCCCCACCGCCGCCGCGAGCAGCGCCGCCGACTCGTCCGGACCGAGGACGCCGAGCGGCACCGGCCGGGCCAGCTCGCTCACCACGAGGCCGCCGAGCCGCAGCCGCGAGGTCACGACGGCCGCGCCGCGGGCCCCGGAGGGCAGCAGCGGCCGTGCCTCCTCGGCAGCGCGCACGTTGTCCAGGACGACGAGCACGGCCCGGTCTTCGGTCAGCGACCGGTAGAGCGCGGCGGCGGCCGTGGGCGACTCCGGCACCCGTCGCGGCGGCACGCCGAGCGCGAACAGGAACTCGCGCAGCACGTCGGGGGCGTCGAGCCCTTCGTCGGGACTGAAACCGCGCAGGTCGGCGTAGAGCACGCCGTCCTCGAACCGGTCCGCCCGAAGGTGCGCCCAGTGCAGGGCGAGCGCGGTCTTCCCGACGCCCGCCGGGCCGGTCACGATCGCGACCCCCGCGGTCTCGACCGCCGCGTCGAGCGCCGCGAGTTCCCGTTCGCGGCCCATGAACCCGCGCGGTGTACGGGGCAGCAGGTCGGGCGCGGGCAGCACCGCGGAGCCGGCGCCGGCGCCGGCTCCGAACGCCCCTGTGCCGAGGGTTCCCGTGCCCGTGGCTCCCGTGCCGGCGGTCGCCTCCGCCCAGGCGCGGGCTGCCCCGGCAGGGTTCGTGCCGGCGGGGTTCGCGGCGGTGGTGCCGCCGCCGGCCGGCGCGTCCACCGCGCCGGCCGGAGCCGCGAAGGGCGCGATCTCGTCGGCAAGGCAGGCTTCGGAGACGGCCTGGGCATGCCTCCGTCTGACGTCGTTGCCGTTGGGGTCCTCGGTGTCGCCGTCACCGTCGCCGTCGGTGTGTACGGCGGGCGTACGGCCGGAGGCGAGCACGGGGGAGTCCGGCGCCCCGGGGTGCGCGGGCCCCGGGCCCCGCGACGGGCCCGGCCCCGCGTCTCGCACCAGGCCCTGTGACGTGCCCGGCCCCGCGCCCGGCAACGCCCCCGTCACCACGTCCGAAACCGCGCCCGACACCCCGTCCGTCACCAGCCCCGGTGACGCGCCGCGTATCACGCCGGGTATGCCCCCGCGCAGGACGGCCTCGTAGGCGGCGCGGAGGGCCGGTCCCGGGTCGACGCCCAGTTCGTCGGCGAGCAGGGTGCGGGTGCGGTGGTAGCAGTCCAGGGCGTCGGACTGATGCCCCGTCCGGTAGAGGGACAGCATCAGGGCGGCCGTGAGGGACTCGCGCAGCGGGTTGGCGGCTGCCTCGGCGCGCAGCACCGCCGCCGCCCTGGTGTGCTCGCCGAGCCGGCCGTACGCCGCTGCCAGCTGCTCGACCGCGACCAGCCGGGTCTCCTCCAGGGCGTGCGCCGCCACCAGCAGCGGCTCGCTCGCCACCGTGCCGGTCAGGGCAGGCCCGCGCCACAGGGCCAGGGCCTCGCGGAGCATCAAGACCGCGTCTCCTGGGTGCTTCTGATGGCCTGCGAGCTGGACGAGCTCCTCGAACCGGTGGGTGTCGAGGAGCTCGTCCGGCATCCGCAGCTCGTAGGCCTGGGAGCGGGTCGCGAGCTCCACTCCGTACTCGCCCGCGCCGCCCTGCTCGAACAGCGCCCGGAGCCGGGAGACGTGTCCCTGGACCACCGTGCGGGCGCGGGCCGGCGGGCACTCGGCCCAGAGGGTGTCGATCAGCCGGTCGACGGGCACGACCGCGTTCGCGCGCAGCAGCAGCGCGGCGAGCACGCTGCGCCGCTTGGCGGGGCCGAGCGGCAACTCACCCGCCTCGGAAGTGATCGCCACCGTCCCGAGCAGGCGGAACTCCACCCGGCCCTCCTTCTCGCCTCGATCCGTGGGCCTCCCAGTATCTCCAACCCGCGGACCAGGTCTTTCGGCAGGAGGCCGGATTCGGACGCCGCGACGGACGGGAAGGACCGACCGAAGGAGGGGCGGGCTCGCGGGCTCAGGCGTTCGGGTCGAACGGGATGCCCGCCGGCTTGGCGCGGGACAGCGCGGAGGCGAAGTCGGAGTCCCGGATCTTGAGGGTGGCGGAACCGAAGTCCGCGCCCGTCAGCTTCTCCCGCAGGCCCGTCGGATAGCCGTTCCAGCCGACGAGCCGCGGGGAGAACCAGCGGCCGGTGGAGTTCTCGATCTGCTCGTCGGTGGAGTTGGCGAAGCGGTAGCAGTGGGTGGAGAGCCCGTCCTTGTGGTAGACGATCTTGGGGTGGGTGCCGTCGAAGCGCACCGAGGAGCGGGCGGCCACCTGGTAGCCGCTGTGCTGCGAGACCGACACGTACTGGACCTCGTTCCCGCTGATCCAGACGACGACGTGTTCCCAGTCGTGGGTGTGCCCGATCGCGAGGGGGCCCCACGTCGCCTGGTCCTTCTCGTAGTAGCCGGCGTAGACGACGGCGCACCAGCCGTTGTTGCACTTCGCGCGGGAGTAGCTGTTGGCCGAGGCCAGCTGGGCGGGGTCGTGGCACTGACCGCTGACCGTGCCGCCGAGCTTGAGGCCGGGGTTGAGGGTCCCGTCGGAGCCGATGGCGGCCGTCATGTAGCAGCCGTCGGTGTCGAAGTCGTAGGCGGGGGCGAAGGTCTGGTCGAGGCCGTCGGCGTTCTGCGGCAGGGGCGGGAGCACGGCGGCGTGGGCGGTGGCCGGGACGCCGACGACGAGGGCGAGGGCGCACAGGAGGGCGGCGAGCGCCGTCCGGCGGCGCCCCGGCGTGGAAGTCAGGTGCACGTCAACTCCTTGGGTGTGGGGGCGGGTCACCTTCGCAGCCGGGCGCGAGGAGCGTCAACCACCCGGCGGCGAATGGGTAGTTACGGATCGGCGGCGAGGGTCGGCGGGGTTGCGACGGGGGACGGCGGAGTGGGGGAGGGGGCGCGCGTCGGTGTGCTCGCGGCGTCAAGGCGCGGCGAGGACTTCGCCGGATCGTGCGGTTTCGCGCGTGAAGATCGCGGAACCCGGGGGGAGACACGGCAAGATCATGTGGGTCGGGATCGTTTCCGAACGGGAGCCGTGGGGGCTCCCGGATCCCGTGTCCGAGCGTCGTGCGCCGATATCGCCGCTCGCCGCCGCCCCCGGACGAGGCTCCGCTCCGGGGGTGGCACCAACGCTCACCTGGGACCGCCCCGTCGAGCGATGCGGAGCCTGGGATCCTCCTGACAGGATGTCAGTAGTGGCCGGAATGATGCCTGTACACGACTACCGGCCGGTTCTACTCTCAAGTCACTTTGCGCGTACCCCCCACCCCACCCGTCAGCCCGCGCGCAGAGGCACCGCGCACACGCACCGCGTATCCGCACCTCCTCGCTCCCCACACTCCGAAACCGAGGAGATCCCCATGTCCAAGCTGCTCTTCGCCGCGACCGGTCTCGCCGCGGCCACCGCGCTCACCCTCGGCGGCACCGGCACCCAGGCGGCCTCGACCACACTGCTTCCCGCCGGTCACTCCTTCGCCGCCAAACTCACCGGAAAGGCCACCTTCGTGGCCGGCTCCACCACCATGACCTGCACGGTCTCCGCCTCTGTGCCGACGACCGGCGCGAACAACCAGGTCCCCGCCGCGCCCGCAAACCACAACGACGCCGGACCCGTCTCCGCCACCATCAACCCGCCCACCTTCAGCGGCTGCTCGACCAGCATCACCGGCGTCAGCGTGACCGTCACCGCCAACTCCACCAACGGCGCCTGGACGCTCTCCGCCCAGAACGGCGCTCCGGCCACCGGCGGGTTCACCATCCCCAAGGGCGGCGTCGTGCTCAAGACCAGCGGATTCGCGTCCTGCACCATCACCGCCTCGCCCGCCGGGCCCACCGCCGTCAACGGCACCTGGACCAACGGCGCGCCGTCCGCGCTCGCCATCAGCGGCGCTCCCGTCCCGGCCACCGTCACCGGCGGTTTCCTGTGCCCGACCGGCAACCAGTCGGCCACCTTCACCGCCACCTACCAGATCACCGACACCACGGATCCCGCCCAGCAGATCACCGTGACCGGCTAGGGCCTGTCCGAGAACTGAGGTCCGTGTCCCGCCCCGCACCGTGACGATCACGGTGCGGGGCGGGGGATCTTTCGGCAGACCGGTGCGGTGCCGGGCCGTTGTCGCCCGGTCCCGGCCGATCCGTCGCGCGAGCGGCCGATCTTCGGCATCCTGGTGGCCTGAAGTGCGCGCCCGGAGCGACGAGTCGGGGCGCGGTGGGGTGATCCGGGGCGGGGGCCGCGGAGGGGGGAGCCGTAGCAGATGAGTACGCGTGGCGCGCAGGGCAGAGCCGACGACGAGGAGCTCGAGGAGGAGGCCGGCACCACCGCCGGCACCAGCACCGCCGGCACCACCGCTGACGGGGCCGCTGCCGACAGCGCCGCCGACGACGACAACGCCGGTGACGCAGACAACGCCGACCCCAGGGACCGGCCGCGGCCGCGCCGTCGGCGCCCCCGGGCGCGGACGGTGCTGCTCGGCGCGCTCGCCCTGCTGGTCGGGGCGGTGCTCCTGACCGCCGGCGCGGGCTACTGGGCGTACCAGCACTACACGGGCCGGGTGCAGCGGATCCCGCAGACCTTCCCGACCGACGCACCGGTGCCCGCCGCGTCCAAGGGCGGCCGGAACTTCCTCCTCGTGGGTCTCGACTCGCGGTCGGAGGTGCCCACGACCGGCAGCGACGCCAAGGGCAGGCTGTGGAAGTACGGCGACCAGCGCAGCGACGCGATGATGCTGGTGCACATCCCGGACGACCACTCCGCCGCCTACGTGGTGTCACTGCCGCGCGACTCCTGGGTGGACATTCCCGGCCGCGGCAGGGCGAAGCTCAACGCGGCCTTCTCGTGGGGCGGCCCGCCGCTGCTCATCGACACGGTGCAGCGGCTGACCGACGTCCGTGTCGACCACTTCGCCGTCATCGACTGGAACGGCTTCCGCAAGCTCACCGACGCCGTCGGCGGCGTCGACATCATCATGTCCGACGGGGAACGCCGGCACATGAACGGCGAGCAGGCTCTGGACTACGTGGGGGAGCGGAAGAACCTTCCCAACGGCGACTTCGACCGGACGCACCGCCAGCAGAACTACCTGCGCACGGTCCTGGAGAAGGTGATGGGCTCCGCGTCGCTCACCGACCCGGTGCGGCTGAAGGAAACCCTCGACATCTTCACCGAGACGGTGTCCGTCGACGAGCGGTTCGGAGACGGCGAGATGCGCGAACTGGTCTGGAACATGCGGGAGGTGAGGTCCGGCGACATGACCTTCATGAACGCGCCCGTGAAGGGCACCGGCATGGAGCGCGGACAGTCGGTGGTCCACCTCGACCGGGCCCGCTGCACCGCCCTGTGGCAGGCGTTCAAGGACGACACGGTGGCGGACTACGTGAACACCCACCCCATCGACCGGCTGCGACCCGCTACCAACTGAGGTTTCACCAGGGGGGCTTGACGGGGGCATTGGTCCAGTCCAATCTGTGACCGCTTCCCCTCCTCAACCCCCCTGGAGGTACGGTGCTCATCCGCAACCGCCTGGTGGCGTCGCTCGGTGCGTCGCTCCTCGGCGCGGCGGCCCTGGTCGCCCTTCCCACCCCCGCCCAGGCCGCCAACCTGCTGACGGACCCCGGCTTCGAATCCGGCGGCCTGACCGGCTGGACCTGCTCCGGCGGCCTCGGCTCGGTCGTCTCCACCCCCGTGCACGGCGGCACCAAGGCACTGGCCGGCGCCGCGAGCTCCTCCGACCACGCCAAGTGCTCCCAGACCGTGGCCGTCCAGCCCAACACGACCTACACCCTGTCCGGCTGGGTGCGCGGAAACTACGTCTACCTCGGCGTCGACGGCGGCACCTCGACCTGGACCGCGGCCGCGCCCTCGTACCAGCAGCTCTCGCTGCGCTTCACCACCGGCGCGTCGCAGACCAGCGCGACGGTCTACACCCACGGCTGGTACGGCCAGGGCACCTACTACGCCGACGACATCAGCCTCGACGGCCCCGGCGGCGGTGGCGGCACCGACACGCAGGCGCCGACCGCGCCCACCGGCCTCCGGGCCACCGGCACGACCTCGTCCAGCGTGTCGCTGTCCTGGACGGCCGCCACCGACAACGTCGGCGTCACGGGCTACGACGTCTACCAGGGCGCGACCAGGGTCAGCACCGTGACCGGCACCGGCACCACCGTCGGCGGACTCGCCGCGGGCACCGCCTACACCTTCACCGTCAAGGCCCGCGACGCCGCCGGCAACGTGTCCCCGGCGTCCAACGCCGTCACCGCCACCACCACCCAGGGCGGAGGAGGCGGCACCGGCTTCAAGCAGGCCGCGCCCTACCTCTACCTCGGCTGGGGCAACCCGCCCGCCCCGGCCACGGTGATGAACGCCACCGGCATCAAGACCTTCACCATGGCCTTCATCCTCTCCTCCGGCGGCTGCAACCCGGCCTGGGACGGGCAGCGCCCGCTCACCGGTGGCGTCGACCAGTCCGCCATCAGCGCGATCCGGGCCGCCGGCGGCGACATCGTCCCGTCCGTCGGCGGCTGGTCGGGCAACAAGCTCGGCCCCAACTGCTCGACCCCGGAGGCCCTCGCGGGCGCCTACCAGAAGGTCATCGACGCCTACGGACTGAAGTCCATCGACGTCGACATCGAGAACACCGACGAGTTCGAGAACGCGGCCGTCCAGGACCGCATCCTCGGTGCCCTGAAGATCGTCAAGGCGAACAATCCCGGTCTGCGGACCATCCTCACCTTCGGCACCTCGACCACCGGCCCGACCTCCTGGGGCAACCGGCTCATCGAGCAGTCCAAGGCGCTGAACGCGAACATCGACGTCTTCACCATCATGCCCTTCGACTTCGGCGGCGGCGCCGACATGTACGGAAACACGGTCAACGCCGCCGAGGGCCTGAAGAACAAGCTGAAGTCCGTCTACGGCTGGGACGACGCCACCGCCTACGCCCACATCGGCATCTCCGGCATGAACGGCCTCTCCGACCAGCAGGAGGTCACCACCACGGAGACCTGGACACGGATCCGCGACTGGGCGAACGGTCACCACATCGCCCGGCTGGCCTTCTGGTCCGTCAACCGGGACCGCGGCTGCGCCGGCGGCGGCGTGACCGAGACCTGCTCGGGCATCGCCCAGCCCGACTGGGAGTTCACGCGGATCACCGCCGGGTTCACCGGCTAGGCGTCGGGCCCTGACCGCTTGGCTCCGTCCGCCGGGGCCGGGCCCGTCTCCGGGAAGTGGCAGGCCACCTCCCTCGCCTCCCCCGCCGCGGTGATCCGCAGCGGGGGAGGCTCCTTCCGGCACACGTCCCGGGCCTTCGGGCAGCGCGGGTGGAAGGTGCAGCCCGGAGGCGGCGCGGCCGGGCTCGGCGGGTCGCCGTGCAGCACGACCCGCTCCCGGGCCCGCTCCGCCGCCGGGTCGGGCAGCGGAACCGCCGAGAGCAGCGCCCGCGTGTACGGGTGCGCGGGATCGCCGTACACCCGGTCCTTCGGACCGATCTCCACGATCCGGCCCAGGTACATCACGGCCACCCGGTCGCAGACCCGCTTCACCACCGACAGGTCGTGGGCGACGAAGAGGTACGCGAGGCCGAGCTCGGCCTGCAGCCGCTCCATCAGGTTCACGATCTGCGCCTGCACGGACACGTCGAGCGCCGAGACCGGCTCGTCGGCCACGACCAGACGCGGTCCCGTCGCCAGGGCCCGGGCGATGCCGATGCGCTGGGCCTGGCCGCCGGAGAACTCGTGCGGATGACGGTCCAGATGCTCCGGGATCAGACCCACCAGCTCCATCAGCTCGGCCGCCCGCCGCCGCGCCTCGGCCGCCGAACTCCCGTGCACGAGCAGCGGATCGGAGATGATCCGGGCCACCGTCCGGCGCGGGTTCAGCGAGGAGTGCGGATCCTGGAAGACCATCTGGAGCTCACGCCGCAGCGGCTTCAGGGCGCGCTGCGGAAGCCGGGTGATGTCCCGCCCGTCGTACGTCACGGAGCCGGAGGTCGGTTCGAGCAGCCGGACGATCAAACGCCCGGTCGTCGACTTGCCGCAGCCCGACTCCCCGACCAGGCCGAGGGTCTCGCCGGGCGCGATGTCGAAGGAGACGCCGTCGACGGCCCGGACCCGCGCGGCGCGCGGGCCGCGGCCCGGAAAGGTCATCGTGAGGTCGCGGACCGAGAGGAGAGGGGTGGTGCTCATGACGCGACGCCTCCGTACGCGGGGAAGTGACAGGCCGCCGGATGCGCGGCCGGGCCGGCGAGCGGCGGGCGCTCGCCCTCGCACCGGGCCCGCTCCTCGTCCGTGCCGAGGGCCGGCCGGGGGCAGCGGGGCGCGAAGGCGCAGCCCGGGGCGGGGGTGTGCAGGGACGGCGGGGAGCCCGGGATGGCCCGCAGCGGGGCGTCGTCCCGGTCGTCGAGCCGCGGCAGCGAGTCGAGCAGGCCCCGGGTGTACGGGTGCGCGGGCGAGCCGAACAGGCCGTCCACCGCTGCGCGTTCGGCCGCGCGGCCGCCGTACATCACCAGGACCTCGTGGGCGACCCGGGCCACCACACCGAGGTCGTGGGTGATCATCACGACGGCGAGCCCGCGCTCCGCCTGGACCCTGGCGATCAGCTCCAGGATCTGGGCCTGCACGGTCACGTCGAGCGCCGTCGTCGGCTCGTCGGCGATCAGCAGCTCGGGCTCGCAGACCAGCGCCGTCGCGATCATCACCCGTTGCCGCATGCCGCCGGAGAACTGGTGCGGATACTCGCCGGCCCGCCGCCGCGGCTCCGGGATGCCGACCTCGGCGAGCGCGTCGACGGCCAGCCGCCGGGCGACCGCGCGACGCGAGCCGAAGTGCACCCGGTGGTGCTCGGCGATCTGCTCGCCCACCGTGTAGTACGGGTGGAGGCTGGACAGCGGGTCCTGGAAGACCATCGCCATCCGCCGGCCGCGCAGCCGGTTCAGCTCCCGCTCCGGGAGGCCGACCAGCTCGCGCCCGTCGAGGACGATCGAGCCGGACACCCGGGCACCGGTGTGCAGGCCCATCACCGCCAGCGAGGTGACCGACTTGCCGGAGCCGGACTCGCCGACGATGCCGAGGGTCCGGCCGCGCGGCACGTCGAAGGAGAGCCCGTCCACGGCGCGCACCGGGCCGTGCCGGGTCGGGAACTCGACCGTGAGGTCGCGGACCGACAGAAGGGGTTCGGCCTCGGGCATCAGTACCTCACACGCGGGTCGACGACGGCGTACAGCAGGTCGACGCACAGGTTGGCGACGACGATGAAGGTGGCGGCGAGCAGCGTCACCCCGAGGATCACCGGCTGGTCGCCGGTGGCGAGCGCCCCGTAGAAGAGCCGTCCGACGCCCGGCAGTCCGAAGATGGACTCGGTGATCACGGCGCCCGCGAGCAGTCCGCCGAGGTCCATGCCGAAGATGGTGAGGATCGGGGTCATGGCGGCCCGCAGTCCGTGCTTGACCACCACGGTCCGCCGCGGCAGGCCCTTGGCCCGGGCGGTGCGGATGTACGGCTCCGCCATCGACTCGATCATCGAACTCCGGCTCTGCCGGGCGTACATGGCCGCGTAGAGGACCGCCAGCGCCAGCCAGGGCAGCAGCAGGTTCGAGGCCCAGGAGAGCGGGTCGGCGCCGAACGGCACGTACTGCGGGTACGGCAGCAGCCCGGTCACCCGGATCAGCCCGTAGATCAGCATCACGGAGGTGAAGTAGACGGGCAGGGAGGCGGCGGCGACCGCGCCGACCATCAGGGCCCGGTCGGTGAGCGTGTCCTTGCGCAGGGCCGCGGTCACGCCCGCTCCGAGGCCGAGCGCCAGCCAGATCACGGCCGCGCCGACGGCGAGCGAGGCGGAGACCGGGAGCCGGTCGACGAGCAGGTCCCAGACCGGCTGGCTGTTCTCGTACGAATAGCCCAGGCACGGGAAGGCGCAGTCCAGCGCGTACGGGCCGCTGCCGACCGTGCGTCCGGTGAAGACGCCGGTCACGAAGTCGCCGAACTGCCGCCACAGCGGCTGGTCCAGGCCCATGTGGGCGCGGATCGCGGCGAGCCGTTCGGTGCTGCACGACTTGCCGCAGGCCGCGGCGGCCGGGTCGGAGGGCAGGACGTAGAAGATGAGGAAGGTGATGGCGGCGACGGCGAGGAGCACGCCGAGCACCCCGAGCAGCCGGCGGCCGAGGTAGAGGATCACGACCGGCCTCCCCGGGGGTCGAAGACGTCCCGCAGCGCGTCGCCGAGCAGGGTGAAGGCGAGGACGGTGAGGAAGAGACACAGGCTCGGCACGGCGAAGTACATGGGGTCGGTGTCGTAGAAGGCGACGCTCTCGGCGATCATCTGGCCCCAGGACGGCGTCGGCGGCCGCACGCCGACGCCGAGATAGCTGAGCGCGGCCTCGGTGGCGATCATCCCGGGCACGATCAGGGTGGTGTAGGCGATCACCGGGCCCGCGACGCCCGGCAGCACCTCCCGGGTGAGGATGCGCCAGTCGGAGGCGCCGCTCACCCGGGCCGCGTCGACGTACTCGCGGTGCTTGAGCGACAGCGTCTGGCCGCGCACGATCCGGGCGATGCCGGGCCAGCCGAAGAGGCCGATGACCAGGACCATCAGCAGGATCCGGTTGACGTCCCTGGCCACGGACATCATCGCGATCATGAAGATGAGGGAGGGGAAGGACATGGTGAGGTCCATGAGCCGGGACAGGACGGTGTCGGTGCGTCCGCCGAAGTAGCCGGCGGCGACGCCTGCCGCGACGCCCGCGACGACCACGATGGCGGTCGCCGCGAAGGCGATGAGCAGCGAGACCTGGGCGCCGTGCACGACCCGGGCGAACAGGTCCCGGCCGGTGACCGGTTCGACGCCGAGCCAGTGCTCGGCGGAGATCCCCCCGAGCGGTCCGAGGGGCAGTCCGCCGAGGTACGGGTCGACGGCCGACGCGTCGAACTCGTCGGGGCGCCAGCCGCCCAGCCGGCTGAGCAGCGGGGCGGCGACGGCGATCAGGGCGAAGAGGGCGACGACGGCGAGGGCGACGACGGCGGAGGTGCGGCGGCGCAGCTCGGCCAGGGCGAGCCGCCAGGGGCTGCCGCCCGCGGCGGCCCCGGCCTCCCGCTGCTCCTTCGCCGTGTCCGGTGATGCGGAGACGGTGGTCATGTGCGGGATCAGCTCCCGCTCTTGGACGGGTCCTTGAGGCCGACCGTCGCGTAGTCGAGCTGGCCGCCGAAGGAGGTGTGGCCGAAGGCGCCCGCGATGTTCGGGCCGACGAGGAGCGGCATGCGCTCGACGACGACGGGCGCGGTGGGGGCCTTCGCCAGGATCTGTCCGTCGAGTTCCTGCCAGGCCTTGTTGGCCTGGGCGGCGTCGGTCATCGCGGCGATCTCGTCCATCCGCTTCATGGTGGCGTCGTCGCGGAACAGGGAGTGGTTGCCGGAGTTGCCCTTCTCCTTGATGTAGCGGCCGTCGAAGACGAAGGGCAGGAAGGTGGAGCCGGAGGGGTAGTCGGGGCACCAGCCGGTGTAGGTGAGGTCGGTGCGGTTCTTGGTGTCGCCGATGGTGTCGTAGAAGGCGGACGGGTCGACGGTCTCGATGACCACCTTGATGCCGGCCCGGCCGAGGGACTGCTGGACGGCCTCGGCGACGGCCTTGTCGCCGGTGGAGACGGTGATGCTGGTGGAGAAGCCGTCGGGCTTGCCGGCCTCCTTGAGGAGCTGCCGGGCCTTCGCCACGTCACCGGTCGGCGGGATCTTCAGGGTGTCGGGCTGCTTGCCCCCGGAGAAGAGGGAGCCGGGCATGAGCGCGGTGGCCGGGTCGTTGAGCGCCGGCCCGCCGGAGGCGGTGAGGACGGCCTGCCGGTCGAGGGCGTACTGCACGGCCTGACGGACCTTCACGTCGTCGAAGGGCGCGCGGCCGGTGTGCATCTGCACCATCTCGGTGCAGTTGGTGGACTCGGCGAGGAGGCGCGCCCTGACGTCGGGCTTGGTGAGGACCTTGGGCGTGCTCTCGGGGCGGAGCTTGACCCAGGGCACGGCGGAGGCGTCGGCGCCGGATCCGGTCACCAGCCGGTCGTCGATCTGGTTGCCCTTGAGGCCCATGGTGACGACGATCCGGTCCGGGTAGGCCTTGCGCACGCCGTCCGTCGCCGGGTCCCAGTGCGGGTTGCGGACCAGGACGAGCTGCTTGTCGCGGGCGTACGACTCGATCTTGTACGGGCCGGAGGAGAACGGGCGGTTGTCGTACTGGGGGCCCTTGTCCTGGGCCTTGGGCACGGGGGCGAAGGTGGGCAGCACCGTCGCGTAGGGGAACTCGGCGAAGGGCTTGCGCAGTTCGAAGACGATGGTGCGGTCGTCGGGCGTCCTGATCGAGTCCAGGTGCCTGCCGCCGGCCGGGCCCTGGTAGCCCTCGGCCCCGGCGAGGTAGCGGGCCGCGTAGTCGGGCCCGCCGGGGAGGTCGGGGGAGAAGGACCGCTCGACGTTGTACTTGACGTCCTGCGCGGTGACGGGGGAGCCGTCCTCGTACCTGAGGCCCTTCTTCAGGCGGAAGGTCCAGGTCTTGGCCCCGTTGGAGGAGGTGCCCAGGTCCTCGGCGAGGTCGGGGGTCAGCTCGCCGCCCTTGGTGCCGGGTTCGGACTTGTACGTGACGAGGGTGCGGTAGAGCAGCCGGGTGCCGAAGTCCATGTCGCCCATCACCCAGTTGCGGGCGGGGTCGAGATGCGTGAAGTCCTGGTTGGACAGCACGGTGAGGGTGCCGCCCTTCGCGGGCGTGCCGCCGACGACCTTGCCGAGGTTTCCGGTCGCCGGGTTGGCGCCGGTGCGCCCGGGTCCCGCCGCGGGGCCGGTGCCGCCGCCTGAGCAGCCGGCCGCGCCGAGGGAGAGGGCCGTCAACAGGGCGACGGCGAGGGCGTTTCGCTTGTGCTGGTCCATCAGGAGTCACTCCGAGGTGGGCGGTTCGGTCGGCCGCGCAGCAGGGCGGCGTGGCCAAAAATGTGACCCGTAACATAGTAATGTGAAATTGTACTGCGCAAGCCCTCGGACACGACAGAGAAGGTTCGACGCATGACCGTCATCTCCCGCAACCCCGCCGACCCGGCCGACCGGCTCGTCGACATCCCGGCCCCCGGCGCCTTCGCCGCGGCGGACGCGGTCGAGCGGGCCCGGGCCGCCCAGCCCGGCTGGGCGCACGGCGGGGCCGCCGCCCGCTCGGCCGCCCTCGGTGCGGTCGCCACCGCGATCGAGGCCGCGAGCACCGAACTCGCCGAGCTCGCCGTACGGGAGGTCGGCAAGCCGGTCACGGAGGCCCGCGCCGAACTCGCGCGCACCGTCGCCCTCTGGCGCTACTACGCCCAGGCGCCCTACGAGCCCACCGGCGCCGTCCACGAGACGGCGAGCGGCCCGGGCCTGCTGCTCACCCGGCGCCGCCCGCACGGGGTGGCCGGGCTCGTCACGCCCTGGAACTTCCCCTTCGCCATTCCCAGTTGGAAGGCGGCGCCCGCCCTCGCCGCCGGGAACGCCGTCGTCCTCAAGCCCGCTCCCCAGGCCACGGCCTGCGCCCTGCGGCTCGCCGAACTCGTCGGACAGGCGCTGCCGGAAGGCGTGTTCACCGTCGTGCCCGGAGGCGCCACCGAGGGCGGCGCGCTGGTCTCCGCCGCCGACATCGTCTCCTTCACCGGCTCCTCCGCCGTCGGCCGCGACGTCGTGCGCACCGCGACCGCCCGAGGCATCCCCGTGCAGGCCGAGATGGGCGGCCTCAACGCGGCGATCGTCCTCCCCGACGCCGACATCCCGCGGGCGGCGGCGCAGATCGCCGCCTCCGTCGCCGGATACGCGGGCCAGAAGTGCACCGCCACCAGCCGCGTCGTCGCCGTCGGCGGCGCGCTCGACCCGCTGCGCGACGCCCTGGCCGAGGCGCTGCGGGCCCTCCCCGTCGGCGACCCCGCCGACCCGGCCACCGTGTGCGGCCCGCTCATCTCCGAGGCCGCCCGCGCCGAGACGCAGGCGGCCTGGCAGGGGCTCTCCGTGCTCGCCGGCGGCACCGTCCCGGACCGCACCGGCTGGTACGCGGCGCCGACCCTGGTCGAGAAGGCCGCCCCCGGCCACCGGCTGCTGCGCGAGGAGGTCTTCGGGCCCGTCGCGGTCCTGCTGCCCGCACGCGACCTGGACCACGCCGTGCGGATCACCAACGCCGCACGCTACGGACTGGTCACCTCGGTCCACACCGCGGACCTGACCGCCGCCCTGGACGGGCTCGACCGGCTCGACACCGGCATGGTCCGGATCAACGCACCGACCACCGGAGTCGACTTCCACCTCCCGTTCGGCGGCGCCAAGGCCTCCGGCCACGGACCGCGCGAACAGGGCCGGGCCGCCCTGGACTTCTACACCTCGTCCCGCACGTACACCCTGTCGCCGGGCTGACGGGCGCCGCTCCGATGGCGGTCGCGCCGGGGCCGACGCAGCATGGAAGAGAGCCGGTTCCCTTCCATGCTGCGAACGCCGCGAAACGCCGCGACCTCGGGAGCGACCATGCCCATGCTGCTGATCAAGGGATCGTTCCATCTCTCCGGCCGTACCAGCCCCGACGGTGACACGCTTCCGTTCGTTCCCGACTACGTGGGGGAGTGGAAGCTCGTCGGAGGGTGCAGGAAGCCGCAGCCCACGCGGGAGGGCCGGGTCAACGTCCGCCTCGAAGGCGTCGACGCGCTGGAGACCCACTACGACGGCGTCTACGGAGAAGTCGAGCGCCAGCCGCGGGAATTGGGCGACGCCGCCACGAACGCGCTGCTCGAGTGGCTCGGTTTCCGCGACATCCGGCGCGTTCCCGACCCCCAGCACCCCGGCGTCGAGAACATCACAGCGACCCCCGACCGGGTCCCGGGCTTCATCCTCACCCGCGGCACCGACGTCTTCGGGCGCTGTGTGGCGCTCGTGGGCAAGGGCGCCCCGCCGGGGGCCAGCGGCTACGAACTCGACGTGCGCGACAAGCTCGTACGGGAGACGGCCAATCACCACATGCTGGCGGAGGGCCTCGCCTACCCCACGTTCTACGCCGGTCTGCCCAGGGACCTGCGCGAGGTGCTCGCCGAGGCGGCCCTGCAGGCGAAGACGGCACCCGGGAAGGGCGTGTGGAAGCGCGACGCGAACGGCGAGACGGTCGACGCGACCCTCAGGGGAGCCAAGGTCGTGGACATGACCTCGATCACCCAGGGCGCGGTCATCCTCCCGAAGCTCTTCCGCCGCCTGAAGGAGTACCTGTCGCTGGGACACACCACCCTGGACTGCTTCCCGGCCTACCTGGGCGGGAACATGGACGCCTTCCGCATCCTGCGACCCACCCCGAGCCCCGGCGAGCTGGTCGGTCTGCACAACGTGGTCAAGGTGGTCAACGGCGGGACCGTCCTCATGACCCATGCCGCGGAGGACCTGCTCTTCGTCGAGAAATGAGCACCGCATGAGCGCACTCGTCGCGGTCGCCGGCGCGACCGGCCGGATCGGCCGGCGCGTCACCGGACTGCTCGCCGAGGCCGGCGTGCCGGTGCGCGCGCTGGGCCGCGACCAGGCCAAGCTCGACCGGCTGCCGACCGGTGACACGAGGACGGCGTCCTACGACGACGCCGGCGGGATGCGGGCCGCGCTCGACGGCGTGGACACGCTCTTCCTCGTCTCGGCGCACGAGGGCCCGGGCCGGGTCAGGACGCACGCCACCGTGGTGGACGCGGCCGTCGTCGCCGGGGTGCGGCGGGTCGTGTACCTCTCGTACCTGAACGCCGCGCCGCACGCCACCTTCACCTTCGCCCGCGACCACTGGCACACGGAGCAGCACATCCGCTCCACCGGCGTGACCTTCACCTTCCTGCGCGACAGCACCTACCAGGCGGACCTGGCAGCGATGGCGTCGCCCGACGGCGTGCTGCGCGGCCCCGCCGGCGACGGCCGGGTGGGTGCCGTCACCCACGACGACGTCGCCGAGTCGGCCGCGGCGGTGCTGCGCGCCACGGGGCACGAGCACGACAGCGTCACGTACGACATGACCGGCCCGGAGGCGCTGAGCTTCGCCGAGGTCGCCGCCGCGCTGACCGCGGCCAGCGGGCGCACGGTCACCTACGTGCCCGAGACCCGCGACGAGGCCCACGCCTCGCGCGCCGGCTACGACGCGCCCGACTGGCAGGTGGAAGGCTGGATCACCTCGTACGAGGCGGTGGCCGCCGGCGAGATGGACGACGTGTCCGACGATGTCCGCGTCCTGACCGGGCACCCGCCTCAGGCCTTCGCGGACTTCCTCGCGGCCAATCCGCGGAGCTACCGGCACCTGCTGCCGCGGTGACGCACCGGGACCACGCCGTACCGCCACCCCGGTGAATCGCTCACATGTTCGGTTCATCGTCTACGCTGGATCCATGACAGCGGCACGACCCGGCATCACCGCCTTCCAGGGCTCCCTCTTCGACCAGGGCACCGACATCGGACCCGGCCCCCTGGACGGCATCCGGCGCACCGAGCTCGGCGACGGCGCCTGGGTCGACCATCTGCCCGGCTGGCTCCACGGCGCCGACGCGCTGTTCGAGGAACTGGCCGCGAAGGTGCCCTGGCAGGCCGAGGAACGGCGCATGTACGACAACGTGGTCGCCGTCCCGCGCCTGCTCGCGCACTACGGGGAGGGCGTCCCGCTCCCGCACCCGGCGCTCACCGAGGCCCGCGACGCGCTCGGGGCCCACTACGCCCGGGAGCTGGGCGAGCCCTTCGCCACCGCCGGACTCTGCCTCTACCGCGACGGCCGCGACAGCGTCGCCTGGCACGGCGACCGCACCGGCCGTTCCGCGACCCACGACACGATGGTGGCGATCCTCGCCCTCGGCGACCCGCGGGACCTCGCCTTCCGCCCGCGCGGCGGCGGCCCCGTCGCCCTCCGGCTGCCGTCCGGCCACGGCGACCTGCTGGTCATGGGCGGCTCCTGCCAGCGCACCTGGGAACACGCCGTGCCGAAGACCACCCGCGCCGTCGGCCCGCGCATCAGCGTCCAGTTCCGCCCGCGCGGCGTGCGCTGACCGCTCGCGGCCGAAGCGGCAGGTCAGGCCAGCTGGCGGCGGGCCAGCTCATGGAACGGGCCGGCCGGGTCCGCGAGGAGCTCGGCCGGAGTGCCCTGCTGCACGACCCGGCCCTCGGCCATCACGACGACCCGGTCGGCGCCCATCACCGTCGACAGGCGGTGGGCGATCACGACCCGGGTCGCCCGCAGCGCCCGGGTGGACTCGATGACCACCCGCTGGGCCTCGTTGTCGAGGGCGCTCGTCGCCTCGTCGAGGAACAGGATCCGCGGCCTGCGGATCAGGGCCTGGGCGATCATCAGCCGCTGGCGCTGCCCGCCCGAGACGGTGCCGCCGCCGTCGGAGAGCATCGTGTGCAGGCCCATCGGCATCGCCCGCACGTCCTCGGCGAGACCGGCGAGCGCGACGGCCTCCCAGACCTCCTCCAGGGTGTACGCCTCCGCGCCGCGCACGCAGTCCAGGATCGAGCCGGTGAGCGGCTGGGCGTGCTGCAGCACCACGCCGCACTGGCGGCGCACCGCCGCCTGGTCGAGCGCGGCCAGGTCCTGGCCGTCGTAACGCACCACTCCCTCCGTGGGCCGGTCGAAACCGATGAGCAGCCGCAGCAGCGTCGACTTGCCGCAGCCGCTCGCCCCCACCACCGCCACGAACTCCCCGGCTCCGACGGTGAGATCGACGCCGTCGAGCACCAGCGGACCGTCGTCGCCGTACCGGTACGACAACTGCCGGGCCTCGATCGCGCCGCTCAGCACGCCCGGGCGGGCCGCTCCTCCCCGCACCTCGGGCGCCTCCCGAAGGATCGGCTCGACCTGCTCGAACACGGGCAGCACGGCGGCGACCGACAGGAACGCACCGGTCAGCTGGGTGACCGAGGCGAGCAGCATCGTCAGCGCCGTGGAGAAGGTGAGGAAGCCGGCCGCCGACATCGTGCCCCGGGCGGGACCGGCGAGCAGCACGAACATCACCAGGGTGCACAGCGGCAGGCACACCGCGCCGATGACGGTGACGGCGTTCTGGATCCGGCCGGCCCGCTGCTGCAGCACCCGGGTCCGCGCGAACTCCCGCGCCCAGGCCGCGTAGGCGAAGCTCTCGGCCGCCGCGACCCGCAGCTTGGGCAGCCCCCGCAGGGTCTGGAAGGCCTGGTTGTCGAGCCGGTTGCCCAGCTCGACGAGCCGCCGCTGGTGGCGCAGCTGCCACAGGCCGAGGCCGAGCAGCACCGCCCCGACCACGAGCAGCATCGCGAGGGCCACGAGCGCCAGCCGCACGCCGTGCGTGAGCAGGAGCACGAGGTTCACCGCGCCGACCGCGCCCGCCTGGAGACAGACCGGGGCCACGCCGGACAGCATGCGGCGGATGACACCGATGCCGAGGGCCGCGTTGGCGAGCTCACCGGTCGAGCGGCCGGTGAAGAAGGTCGTCGGCAGCCGCAGCAGCCGGTCCCAGACGGCCGGCTGGAGCGTGGCCTCGATCCGGCCCTCCATCCGCAGCAGGGCGACGTTCTGCAGCAGCATGAACGCGGCCGACACCACGGCCGCCGCGACGAGCGCCAGCGCCGTCCGCACGATCAGGCCGCTCTCGCCGGCCGGCACGTAACTGCCCAGGATCCGACCGGTCGCCAGCGGCACCGTGGCGCCGAGGACCACCGACACCAGACCGGCGAGCAGCAGGTCCCGCACCTCCTGGCGGGTGCCGCGGGCGCAGAACCGCAGCAGCCGTGCCAGACCGAGCCGGCCCTCGGGCAGCGGCCGGTAGAACATCACCGCCCGGTCCTCGAACCCGGCGGCCGCGTCGGCGCCGATCCGCTCGCGCCGCCCACCGGGGCGGTCGACCGCCACGTAGCGGCCGCGCCGCCACAGCAGCGCCACCGGCGCTCCGTCCGGCTCCCGGCGGCCCACCAGGGGGCCCGCGTTCTCACGCCACCAGCGGCCGCGCAGCGCGACCTCGCGGGTGCGCACGCGGGCGGCGAGCGCGATCCGCTCCACCGGGTCGAGCCGCTCGTCACCGGCCGCCGCGGTACCGGCGACCGTCTCCGGCAGGGCGATGCGGGCGTCCGCCGCGACGAGCCGGCATACGGCGAGCGTGGCGTCGGCGTCGCCCCCGCCGCGGGTCCGCCCGCCGTGCCGGCCGAGGGCGGCGAGCAGCGTACGGTCGGCCTCGCTGCCGGCCGCCCGGCCCGCCGCGAGACCGGCCGCCGTACGGTCCTCCTGCGCCCGCTCCCGCTCCTCGATCCAGTCGTCCAGGGCGTACAGCAGCCGGTACTGCTGCTCCACCATGCCCTGCCACAGCGCCGCGTCCACGAGCAGGGTGCCGGCCGCGGCCGCCTCGTACACCGCTCCGTACGCCAGGCTCCCCGGCGGGACCCGCATCCACATGACCTCGTCGTCCGTGACGGCACCCTGCTCGCCGGTCCGGTCGTCGAGCGGAGCCTCGTACAGGACCCGCAGGCCGCGGCCCACGCCGAGCGCGAAGGCGTCCTCCAGCGGGCTCGCGGCCGGCGCGCCGGCTCCGTACCAGCCCTGCGGCCCCTGCCAGGCGGCGTCCCCGGCGCCGTACTCCCCGCCCCCGTACGCCGCCGGCTCCGGCCGGTGCAGCTCGCGCAGTTCGACGCGGCGCAGCAGGCACTCCGCGGAAGGGCGGCCGACCAGGGTGTGCCGAGGGCCCTCGGCGGGCCCGAGCAGCAGCGCGCCGGTGCCGACCCGGCCGAGGAAGTGCCAGGCCCCGGCGCGAGCCGCGTCCACCGCGAACAGGTCGAGGCTGCCGTGCACGACCAGCCACAGCACGGACGGTCCCTCCAGGGACAGACTGCGCAGGCCGGAGCAGTCCACGCCCGCGCCGAGCCCGCCGAGCGCGGCGAGCACCGGGTCCTGCGGGTACGCACCGGCGGTTCCGGTGCCGGCCCCGGCCGTGCTCCCGGTCCCGGTCCAGGCCGTGGTGCCGGTCCCGGTGGCGGTGACGTGGACGGTGCCGGGTGTGACGGGGCTCGGCGTGGTCACCTCAGTGCTCCTTGACCAGTTCGGCGTACGGCCCGCCCGCGGCCACCAGACCGGCGTGCCGCCCGCGTTCCACGACCGTGCCCCGGTCGAGGACCAGGATCTCGTCGCTGTCGCGCACGGTGCTCAGCCGGTGGGCGATGACCACACAGGCGCAGCCGCGCCGCCGCAGATTGTCGATGACCTCCCGCTCGGTGACCGCGTCCAGGGCGCTGGTCACCTCGTCGAGGACCAGCACGCTGGGGTCGCGGACCAGGGCCCGGGCCAGTTCCAGCCGCTGCCGCTGCCCGCCGGAGAAGTTCCGGCCGTCCTGCTCGACCCGGCTGTGGATGCCGCCGGGGCGGCGGGAGACCACGTCCAGGACGGCGGCGTCCGCGAGCGCCGCGACGACCGCCTCGTCCGGCACCGACGGGTCCCAGAGCGCCACGTTGTCGCGGACGGTGCCCTCGAAGAGGAAGACGTCCTGGTCGACGAAGGACACGGAGGCGGCGAGCGCGCCGCGCGGGATGTCCGCGAGCGGCATCCCGTCGATGCGGACCGCGCCCTCCCACGGCGCGTACAGACCGGCGATCAGCCGCGAGACCGTGGACTTGCCGCTGCCCGAGCCGCCGACGAGCGCGACCTGCTGCCCGGGGCCGACCGCGAGCGAGAAGTCCTTCAGGAGCGGCGCGTCCAGCGGGCTGTAGCCGAAGGTGACGCCGTCGAGCTCCACATGGCCGGTGAGCCTGCGGGCACCGGCGGCGGGCTCGCGTCGGGTGTGGACCGGGTCCACGGGGAAGTTCTCCACGTCCTTGAGCCGGGCGACGTCCGCGGCGAAGTCCTGGATCCGGCCCGCGACCCCGCCCAGACGCGCGACGGGCGCCGTGAAGCCGGTCACCAGGGACTGGAAGGCGACGAGCAGACCCACCGTCAGATGGCCTTCCACGGCGCGCAGTCCGCCGATCATCAGGATCAGCGCGCTGTTCAGCGCGGCCAGCGTGGGCGCCACGATGGCCAGCCACGCGCCGGGCACGCCGAGCCGCTGCTGCACGTCGAGCGTGACCGCGTGCTGCCCCGACCAGCGGCGGAAGAAGCCGTCCTCGCCGCCCGTGGCCTTGATCGTCTCGATCAGCTGGAGACCGCCGTACGAGGTGTTGGTCAGCCGGGCGCTCTCGGCGCGCAGTTTGTGCGTGCCGGTGGCCCGGACCCGCATCGTGATCCGCAGCGCCACCACGTTGAGCAGCGCCACGCCCACGCCGACCAGGGTCAGCTGCGGGTCGTAGGTCCACAGCAGCACCGCGTACAGCAGCACCACGACGGCGTCCACGCCCGCCGCCGACAGGTCGCGGGCGAGGGTCTCGGCGACCTGGTCGTTGGAGCGCAGCCGCTGCACCAGGTCCGCCGGGCTGCGCTGGGCGTAGAAGGCGACCGGGAGCCGGAGCAGGTGCCGCAGGAAGCGGGCGCCGCCGAGGGTCGAGGAGACCACGCGCCCGCGCAGCAGATTGCCCTGCTGGAGCGCCGTGAGCGCCGCCGTGAGGACCAGCGCGGTGGCCATCGCCGCGAACAGCACGCCGAGCAGCGAGGACTGCCCGCCGATCAGGAAGCTGTCGATGTACGTACGGCTGAGCGCCGGCACCCACGCGCCGACCGCCACGAGCAGCACGCTCGCGAGCACCGCGGCGGCCATCGTGCCCGAGGTGCCGCGCAGCCGGGCGGGCACGGCGTCCAGGACGCCCGGCCTGCGGCCGCCGCGCCGGAAGCCGGCGCCCGGTTCGAAGACGAGGACGATTCCGGTGAAGGCGGTGTCGAACTCCTCCATGGGCACGAAACGGCGGCCCTTGGCGGGGTCGTTGACGTACACGCCGGACCGGCCCAGGCGCCGGCCCATGCCCTCGTAGACGACGTAGTGGTTGAACTCCCAGAACAGCACGGCCGGCGCCACGACCTCGGCGAGCGCCGCCAGGTCCATCTGCATGCCCTTGGCCGTCAGCCCGTAACTCCGCGCCGCCTTCAGGAGGTTGCTGGCCCGCGAGCCGTCGCGTGAGACTCCGCACGCGATGCGCAGCTCCTCCAGCGGCACGAACCGGCCGTGGTGCCCGAGCACCGTCGCGAGCGCCGCGGCGCCGCACTCCACCGCCTCCATCTGCAGCACCGTCGGGGTGCGGACGGTGCGGGTCCCGCGGCCGCGGGGCGGCGCGGTGCGGGCCGGACGGCGCCGGGGGCGGGAGGTCTTCTTGCGCGGGTTCACGGGAGCAGCCAGTCGACGGGACGTTGCGAGGAGAGGTGGACGGAGCCGGTGACCGGCGTGCCGGAGCCGGCGGGGTCCGGGCCTTCGGGGGAGCGGGGGAGGCGCACGAGCACCGCCACCGGGTTGCCCTGCCGGGTGAACTCCGCCGCGAGCCCGTCGTCGCCGAGGAAGCCGCCGATCTGCGCACGGGACTGGGGTGCGCGGCCCACGGCGGTGACCCGGCCGCGCAGCGTCCCGGCACGGGTTCCGGCGGCGTGGGGGACGGTCACGTCGACGGCGGTGCCCGTGCGGACCGAGGAGGCCTCGCCGGCCGGCACGTACAGCACCGCCACCAGCGGTTCGTCCGGGTCCGTGACCCGCTCGACGGCGGCCACGTCGGCGCCGGCCGTCACGACGGCGCCGGTACGGGCGAACAGGACGGCCACCCGGCCGCCGGCCACGGCGCGCACGGGCTTGTCGCCGCGGTCCGTGCGGACGACGGCGAGCGGTTCTCCGGCGGTGACCGTCCGGCCCTCGGCGACCAGGACCTCGGTCACCTGCCCGGCCACCGGGCTCTGCAGCAGGTAGCGGCCCTCGGCGTGGGTGAGGATGCCGGGCGCGCTCAGCTTCGACGTCACCGTGCCGGTGAACGCCCAGTACCCGGCGGCGGCCATCACGAGCACCGTGACGGCCAGGACGAGCCGGCCCTGGGGGCGCGCGAAACGCACCGGGAGATCGAGTTCCTCGGGGGACTGCAGCTTGGAAAGGGCCTTCTGGCGAAACTGCATGGACTGTTCCTTCGACCGCAGTTCGACTGCGTTTTCCTGTGCCGCCGTACCGCGGCGGGACGACCCCCGTCGGTCCCGCCGCGGGTGCCGGACACCCCGGGGCGTGTGCCCCGGGGCGTCCGGCGGTGGGACTCGCTCAGAGACCGGCGATGCCGGTGATGGCGCCGGTGTTCACCGAGACGCCGGTGACGCCCTGGACCAGGCCGGGGACGCCGTTGACGAGGCCCTCGACGTTCTGCACGGTCTGCAGGTTGCCGACGGTGCCGAGCAGGTTGGTGACGTCGCCGGTCACGGCGCCGGCGAGACCGCCGTTGACGCTGATGACACCGCCGGACACGGCGTCGAGCTCGGTGTCGGCGATCTCGCGGGTCTCGATGTCGTTACGCATGGAGCGCACCTTTCGTTCAGTGGGGGGAATCCGTCTGCCGCGGCGGGCCAGATCAAAGCACGCCAACGGGTGTACGAGCCAATTCCCTTGACGCCTTTTCGGCACCTTTCGCGCACCACTGGAAGCCGCCCGTGCAGCATGTTTCACCCAATGGCGACGACTTCTCCGCAGAGCGGAGTAACAGATTCCGGGGGTCCTCGAAGGGTGGCGGACGAACCGGGACGAAACCCGGCAGCGAGCCTCGGGTGGTGTGCCGGTCCGGCGAGCGGTGGGGGAGGCCCGGTTCAAGTCACGTACACAATGTGCAGGTTCTCGGCAGGCGGTGACGAAGGCGCGGTACGGCCCGCGGCCCCCGGCGCTCGCGGCCGCTCACAGCCAGCCGGCCCGCTGCGCCTGCAGCGCCAGCTGGAAGCGGTTCGCCGCGCCGAGGCGGGCCATCAGGACCTGCAGCCGCCGGAACAGGGTCCGGCGGCTGACACCGAGTTCGCGCGCGATGACCTCGTCGCTCGCCCCGCCCGCGAGCAGCCGCAGCAGCCGGCGGTCGGCGGGCGGCAGGGCGGCGGGCCGGGCCGCGCCGCCGTGGAAGGGCAGCGCGCTGTTCCAGCACTGCTCGAACAGCGCCACCAGCGCGGAGAGCAGCCCGCACGGCTGCACCACCAGCATCGTGTTGACCACGTCCGCCTCCCTGATCGACAGCGACACCAGGGCGTACGCCTCGTCGATGATCAGCAGCTTCACCGGCACCGAGGGCAGCACCCGCGCCTGCTCGCCCGCCGCGATGGCCGGCTCGATGGCGTCCCGCAGGTGTCCCGGGTGCTCCAGGGACTCCCGGGAGTACACGACCCGCTGCCGCACCCCGCGCGCCAGCGTCGCCAGCGCGTCCTCCGTGGCGCCGGGCAGCAGCACGTACGGCGGCGACTCGAACTGCCGGATCTGCTCCCGCGCGCTCGCCCACGCGTGCCGCATCCGCGGCCCGATCGCCTCCCCCGTGACGACCTCGACCAGGTCGTCGTTGTAGGCGGCCAGCCGGTGCCGCCGGAACGACTCGAAGGCTCCGCCCACCGCGATCCGCGACTCCTCCAGCTCCGCCGCCCGGTGCCGGGCCAGGATCTCCAGGCCCGCCGCGGGCGGCACCGGCGCCACCACGTCGCCCTCGCCGTCGGCCGCGCTGGCCAGGCCCGCGTCGACCAGCTCCGCGTACGCGTCGGACAGCTCGGCGCCGCCCAGGCCCGCCGCACGCCCGATCACGCCGAGCGGCGCGGGCGCCGATGCGAGCAGCGCCCGGTAGACCCGTCCCGCCGCGGGACCGACCCCCAGGAGCCGCAGCGCCTCACCGAGTTTCGCGTTCGTCATGCCCTCATTGTCGGCGCCCTCCGACCCCTGCGTGTCCGATCAGTGCCACTGGCACTCCCGGGCCCACGCCGTCCGCCGGGAGGACTACCGTCCGGAACCGCAAGCTCACCCGAACACGCGAGCAAACCGACGAAGGGGTACGACGTGGCCAAGGCCCGGAAGAACGGTCTGTACGCAGGCATCTCCGAGGAACTGTCGGCGCTGATGCGCACCGGCTGGGCCGACACCGAACGGCACGACCTCACTCCCGACGAGCAGGCCCCGTACGCGGCCCTCCGCCGCGCGGCGCTCTCCGCCCGCTTCCCCGGCGAGCGCCTGGTGATCCCCTCGGGCAACCTCAAGGCCCGCTCCAACGACGACACCTACCCCTTCCGCCCGTACTCCGGCTACGTGCACATGACCGGCGACCAGGCCAGGGACGGCGCCCTGGTGCTCGAACCGCGCGCGGACGGCGGCCACGACGCCTACTGCTACCAGCTGCCGCGCGACGGCCGGGACACCGACGAGTTCTGGAGCGGCTACCACGCCGAGCTGTGGATGGGCCGCCGCCGCTCCCTCGCCGAGTCCGAGCGCGTCCTCGGCCTGCCCTGCCGGGACGTCCGCACCGCCGCCCGGGACCTCGCCGCCTCCACCGTGCCCACCCGTGTCGTCCGCGGCGTCGACCCGGTCCTCGAGGCCGCCGTCAGCACCGACGAGGAGCGCGACGACGAGCTGGAGGAGGTGCTGAGCGGCCTGCGCCTGGTGAAGGACGCCTGGGAGATCGGCGAGATGCGCAAGGCGGTCGACTCCACCGTGCGCGGCTTCACCGACGCGATCGCCGAGCTCTCCCGCGCCGTCGCCACCTCCGAGCGCTGGATCGAGGGCACCTTCTTCCGCCGCGCCCGCCTGGAGGGCAACTCCGTCGGCTACGGCTCCATCTGCGCCGCGGGCGAGCACGCCACGATCATGCACTGGACCACCAACGACGGACCCGTGCGCCCCGGCGAACTGCTGCTCTTCGACGCCGGCGTGGAGACGAACAGCCTCTACACCGCCGACGTCACCCGCACCCTCCCCATCAGCGGCACCTTCACGCCCGTCCAGCGCCGGGTCTACGACGCGGTGTACGAGGCGCAGGAGGCCGGCATGGCCGCCGTCAAGCCCGGGGCCGCCTACCGCGACTTCCACGAGGCGGCCCAGCGCCACCTCGCCGCCCGGCTCGTCGAGTGGGGCTTCATCGAGGGCCCCGCCGAGCGCGCCTACGAACTCGGCCTCCAGCGCCGCTTCACCATGGCCGGCACCGGCCACATGCTCGGCCTGGACGTCCACGACTGCGCCCACGCCCGCAACGAGGAGTACGTCGACGGCGTCCTGGAGCCCGGCATGGTGCTCACCGTCGAGCCCGGGCTCTACTTCCAGCCGGACGACCTGACCGTGCCCGAGGAGTGGCGGGGCATCGGCGTCCGCATCGAGGACGACCTCCTCGTCACCGAGGACGGCCACGAGAACCTGTCGGCGGGTCTGCCCAGGTCCGCCGACGAGGTCGAGGCCTGGATGGCCCGGCACGCCGGCTGACCGGGGGAGCGGCACCGGGAGCGGCGCCGTGCCCACGGGGGGCACGGCGCCGCGAATGGAAGGCGCCACGGGTTGGGGCTAATGTCGATACATAGGCCATAGGTGCGCCGACGCTCCCGCGGTCAGGCAGTCTTCGCAAGCCTCGTAGCCCCGCGGTAGAGGGCTCGAGGGCGCGCGGAAGGAGCCTGCCATGACCCGTACAGTGCGCGCGGCGATCGCCGTCGCGGGAACCGCGGTCCTGTCCCTGAGTGCGGTGGCCACGAGTGGCGTCGCCCAGCCAGCTTCGGACTCGGCCCAGCGTCAGGAGATCAAGATCGGGCTGCTGCTCCCGGAGAGCAAGACGACCCGGTACGAGAAGTTCGACAAGCCCTACATCGAGCAGAAGATCCAGGAGCTGGCGCCCGGCGCCCAGGTCGACTACTACAACGCGGCCGAGAGCGCGACCACGCAGCAACAGCAGGTCAACACCGCGCTCGCCAAGGGCGACAAGGTGCTCATCCTGGACGCGGTGGACTCCAAGTCGATCCAGTCCTCGGTGGACAAGGCCCACGCCGCCGGCGTGAAGGTCGTCGCCTACGACCGGCTCGCCCAGGGCCCGGTCGACTCCTACGTCTCGTACGACAACCGCAAGGTCGGCGAGCTGCAGGGCAAGGCGCTCCTCGACGCCCTCGGCGACAAGGCCGACTCCGGCCAGATCGTGATGCACAACGGCTCGCCCACCGACCCGAACGCCGCCGACTTCAAGGCCGGCGCACACTCCGTGCTCGACGGCAAGGTGAAGATCGGCAAGGAGTACGACACTCCCAACTGGGACCCGAACAACGCCAACCAGCAGATGTCCGGAGCCATCAGCGCACTCGGCAAGGACAAGATCGTCGGCGTCTACTCCGCCAACGACGGCCTCGCCGCCGGCATCTCGACCGCCCTCAAGGCGGCCGGCATCAAAGTGCCGCTGACCGGTCAGGACGCCCAACTCGACGCCATCCAGCGCATTCTGGTCGGTGATCAGACGATCACCATCATGAAGCCGTACAAGCCCGAGGCCGACATCGCCGCCACGATGGCCGTCAACCTCGCCGAGGGCAAGGCGCTCCCGAAGGACCTCGTCCCCCTGACCGTCACCAACGGCAGCGGCGACAAGGTGCCGGCCAACCTGCTGACGCCGGTCGTGGTCGACAAGACCAACATCAAGGACACCGTCGTCAAGGACGGTCTCTACACGGTCGACGAGATCTGCACGCCGACGTACGAGGCCGCGTGCAAGCAGGCCGGACTCGAGTAACCGCCCGGCGAAGACGGGCCTGGCAGGGTCGGAGGCGGTGGCGGTGCCGGAAACACCTGTGCTCACGCTACGGGGAATCTCCAAGCGGTTCGGCGCGGTCCAGGCCCTGTCGGACGTCGACCTGGACGTGCACGCCGGTGAGGTCGTCGCCCTGGTCGGCGACAACGGCGCCGGCAAGTCGACCGCCGTCAAGGCGATCGCCGGGGTGAACCCGCCCGACGAGGGCGTCATCGAGTGGCAGGGCAGGCCGGTGTCCATCAACCGGCCCCACGACGCCCAGAACCTCGGCATCGCCACCGTCTACCAGGACCTCGCGCTGTGCGACAACCTCGACGTGGTCGGCAACCTCTTCCTCGGCCGCGAACTGCGCCGCTTCGGCGTGCTCGACGAGGTCCGCATGGAGCAGCGCTCCCGCGAACTCCTGGAAACCCTGTCCATCCGCATCCCCAGCGTCCGCATCCCGGTCGCCTCCCTGTCCGGCGGCCAGCGCCAGACGGTGGCCATCGCCCGCTCCCTCATCGGCGACCCCAAGGTCGTCATCCTGGACGAGCCCACCGCCGCGCTGGGCGTCGAGCAGACCGCCGAGGTCCTCGACCTCGTCGAACGGCTCCGCGAGCACGGCCTGGGGACCATCCTCATCAGCCACAACATGGTGGACGTGATGGCGGTCGCGGACACCATCGCGGTGCTGCGGCTCGGCCGCAACAACGGCCTCTTCGACAAACGCGCCACCAGCACCGAGGAGATCATCTCCGCCATCACCGGCGCCACCGAGAGCGCCGTGACCCGGCGTCAGGCCCGCATCCGCGAAGAACGGCAGGCCCGCGGGGAGGAGGAGCCATGAGACGCGAACGGAAGCCCGGCGGGCCGGGCGCGCCCGGTGACGCCGCCACCCAGCGACCCGCGCCGGAGGCCGTCCCCGCCGTCGACAGCCGGCTCATCGTCCGCGAGGAGGGCTTCCGCGGCTATCTCGGCGAGTTCCGGCGCAAGCTGCGCAGCGGCGAGCTGGGCTCCCTGCCGGTCGTCGTCGCCATCGTCGTCATCTGGACCGTCTTCGGCAGCCTGGACAGCACCTTCCTCTCCGCACAGAACCTCTCGGACCTCAGCCAGCAGATCGTCGGCACCGGCATGATCGCCGTCGGCATCGTCTTCGTCCTGCTGCTCGGCGAGATCGACCTCTCCGTCGGCTCCGTCAGCGGTCTGTGCGCGGCCGTGTTCGCCGTGCTCAACGTGCTCAACGGCATGAACGAATGGCTGGCGCTGCTGGTCGCCGTCGCCGGGGGAGCGGCGGTCGGCCTCATCCACGGCTTCTTCTTCGCCAAGGTCGGCGTGCCCGCCTTCGTCGTCACCCTGGCCGGCAACCTCTTCTGGAACGGCCTGATGCTCCAGGTGCTCGGCACCTCCGGCACCGTCAACATCCCGAGCGAGACCATCGTCGCCGAGCTCTACTCGACGATCTTCCACAACGCGGCCGTCTCCTACGTCACGGCGGGCGTCGGCACCGGTCTGTTCCTGCTCGCCTCGCTGCTCGACGCGAAGCGGCGGCAGGCGGCCCGGGTGCCGTTCCGGCCGGTCGCCGAGATCGTGATCAGGACGGTCGTCATCGGGGCCCTCGCCTTCGCCGCCGCGTACATCCTCAACCAGTACCAGGGCCTGCCGCTGGCGCTGCTGATCTTCCTCGTCCTGCTGGTGCTCCTCGACTTCGTGCTCCGCCGCACCCGTTACGGGCGGCAGGTCTTCGCGGTCGGCGGCAACATCGAGGGCGCCCGCCGCGCCGGCATCAGCGTGGCCTTCGTCCGGATGAGCGTCTTCACCATCTCCGGCACCATGGCGGCCGTCGGCGGCATCTTCCTCGCCGGCCAGATCCAGTCCGCGAGCCAGACCTCCGGCGGCGGCAACCTCCTGATGAACGTCATCGCCGCCGCGGTCATCGGCGGCACCAGCCTGTTCGGCGGGCGAGGCTCGGTGTGGTCCGCGCTCCTCGGCGCGCTCGTCATCGGCTCCATCCAGTCCGGCATGAACATCATGGGCGTCAGCAACGCCGTCCAGTTCATGATCACCGGCGCGGTGCTGCTCGCCGCCGTGGTCGTGGACTCCCTGTCCCGGCGCAGCCAGAAGGCCGCGGGACGCGCCTGAGGCGTGCTCAGGCGCGCCCACGGCCGCGGGCCCGGACCGGCTACGGCTGGTGGAACCGCACCTCGGGGTGCTCCGCGCTCGGTCCGGTGAGGAGCGGCTGCGGGACACCCTTCAGGTGCTCGTCGAAGAACGCGGCGAGATACGCACGGGTCACGGTGAGCGCCCGGTCGGCCGGGATCGGCCCGGCCGGCAGGCCGAAGTGACGCTGGATCACCGGCGCGTCCGAGAACGTGAAGTGGTCGGCACCGGCCACCGTCAGCCAGCGCTTCCAGCCGTCGAGCGCCCGCCACGTACGGTCCCAGGTGGCGTCCTCGCCACCAGGGCGGTGCGTCTCGTCGTCCGTGCCCAGGAACAGGAACGGCCGGCCGCCGAGACCGCCCGCCGGCAGCGTGTCCCAGAAGGAGCCGTCCATGTTCACCCCGGCGTCGATGCGCCGGTCCGCGAGCATCGCGGTCGCCGCGCTCGCGCCGCCGATGGAGTGGCCGGCCATGCCGATCCGGGACCGGTCCACGATCCGCGCGTACGGCCAGGCGGCGTGCGGCCCGGTGATCCGGTCCAGGACGAAGCGGACGTCCGCGGCGCGCGCGGCCGTGACGTCGCTGCCCTTCGCCCGGCCCTCCTCCAGGGCCTTGCAGGCCACGCACGTGAGGATCCGTCCGTCCGGCACTGCCGTGCCCGAGGTCTCGTAGGCGTGGTCGACGGAGGCGACGACATAGCCGCGCGAGGCGAGGTCCACGGCGGTGGCGGTGAGCGTGAAGCGCGGCACGCCGAAGCCCGGCGACAGCACCACGAGCGGATGCCGCCCCGGCGCGGGCCGCGCGTTCGTCGCGCTGTGGGTGCTCATGCCGGCGAGCGCGCGCACGGACGCCGGATCCGTCACCCCGACGCCCTCCAGGAGCAGGCGTGCCTCCTGCTCGGTCGCGTACGGGGCGGGCCGGCCGTGCGCCTTGCGGGCCGCCGGGTAGTGGAGGGTGACCATCAGTTCCCGGCCGTCGGCGTCCGGCACCCAGGGGTCGGTGCGGGACCGGTCGACGAGGTGGAGGACGGAGGTTCCGACGCCGGACCTGCCGGTGGGCGCGGGAAGTTCGAGCGCGGCGGCCGCCGAGGCGGCGGTGGCCGCGGGGGCGGCGGCCGTCGGCGTCGCCGCGGTGGCGGGGAGGGCGGTCGCGGGTAACGCGACGGCGCAGGCGAGGAGGGCGGCCGCGGCCGCCCGAGTCAGTTTGACCATGTCCAGGACGTTAGGGCGTGGGGCCCGACCATGCGTCAGACCACGGGCGGAACCCGCCGGCGGCCCGTACACCCGGGGTCGGACCCCGCGTCCGCCTCACGGTGCCCACGCGCCCGGACCACTTCCCGGACCAGCGTGCGGAACCGCTCTGCGGATGCGGGCCGCGTGCCGGTCCGGGATGCTGGACGGGACAGGGGGGCCACTCTAGGAGGGCTGCGATGTCCGTGATGGACAAGCTCAAGCAGATGCTCAAGGGCCACGAGGACAAGGCGGGTCAGGGCATCGACAAGGCCGGCGACTTCGTCGACGGCAAGACGCAGGGCAGGTACAGCGGCCAGGTCGACACGGCCCAGGACAGGCTGAAGCAGCAGCTGGGCTCCGACCAGGCGCCGCCGCCCCCGGAGCAGCCGCCCCAGCGGTGACCCACCTCGCCCCTGGCAGCCGCGCCGTCCGGGCGCGGCTGCCAGGGGCGTTTCCGGGCGAGGCCTCAGGAATCTTCGGAGATGGAGCCGACGAGGTCGCCGACCGGGCGGTCGGGCAGGGTCCTGGCGACGTCGGCCTGGGCGATGATGCCCACGAGGACGTGGTCGTCGATGACGGGGACACGGCGGATCCGGTGCTCGCTCATCACGTGCAGCACCTCGTCGGCGTCGTCGTCCGCACCGACGGTGACGATCTCGTCCTGGGCGAGCTCTCCGGCCGTGCACTGCGCGGGGTCCTTGCCCTCGGCGACGACCTTCAGCACGATGTCACGGTCGGTGAGCATGCCCTTGAGCCGCTCGTCGGGACCGCAGATCGGCAGCGCGCCCACGTGGAGCTCGGCCATCTTCCTGGCGGCGTCGGCGACCGTCTCGTCCCATCGGACACAGGTGGCGTCCGGGGTCATCATCTCGCGTGCGGTGGTCATGGTGGTCTCCCGTGGTGGTGGAAGGGGCGTCGGAACGGAGGGGATCGGGGTCAGGCGGTGCGGCCCTCGAGTGCCGTGACGATCGCCTTCGAGAAGGCGTCCAGATCGGCCGGTCTGCGCGAGGTGATCAGCGGATGGCCGCCGGAGGTGTCCACGACGACCTCTCGGTCCTGCCAGTGGCCGCCGGCGTTCTCCAGGTCCGTGCGCAGGGACGGGTAGGACGTGAGCTCGCGGCCCTTGACCACCCCGCTCTCCAGCAGGAGCCACGGACCGTGACAGATCGCCGCCACGGGTCTGCCGTCGTCGGCGAAGGCGGCGATCAGGCGCTGTGCCCGGTGGTTGGTGCGCAGCCGGTCGGCGTTCAGGGTGCCGCCCGGCACGACCACCGCGTCGTACGCGTCCGGTGAGGCCTGGGCGAAGGTCGTGTCCGGTTCGACGACGGTTCCCGGCCGGCGGTCGGAGATCAGGGTCAGGACGGGTTCGTCCCGGGGGGCGGCGACCGTGACGCGGGCACCGGCTTCCCGCAGTACCGCCATCGGGTGCATGAGTTCGTCCTGCTCCGTCCCGTAGTTGCTGGTGAGGACGAGAACGGTCGTTCCGTCGAGCGTCACGGTGGATCCCTTCGGCGTCCCTGGGTCACATGGTCATTCGTCCCCGAGGGAGCGCTTGAGTTCGGCCTTGTTCATCGAGGACCGGCCGTGGATGTTGCGGCGTTGTGCCTCCGCGTACAGCTGGTCGTACGTCGGTCCCTCGGAGCCGCTGTGCGAGCGCTTGCCGCCGCGGCGTGAGGAGGACATGTCCTGGAGCGAGGTCTTGCTCGCCGTCTTCGACTCGCCCGCGCGGGCGCGTTCCTTGTTCACGGTGCGGGCGGCGATCTCCTTCGCGCGCTTCTGGCTCTCGCCGCGGTCCAGGGCACTCTCCTTGATGTGCTCGTACTGACGTTCGCGCTTGGCGCTCGATCCGCGGGGCATGGTCCGCTCCTCTCCGGGCGTGCGGGGTTGTTCTGGGCCCTTAACGGGCCGCTGCCCTGACCGACTGGATTAATTCGTGTCAAAAGGGAGCGGAGCGGGAATCCTTACCTCAGACGCTCGACCGACGGACCCCCGCCGCGCAACCCGTACGGCGCAGGCCCACCGCCACCGTCGAAGGAGCCACATGCCCAGGAACGCGACGTCGACACGTCGCTCCCCCGTCCGTCCCGCGACGCCCACCCGGGCGGCCGCGATGCGCCGACACGCGCTGGACGGACTGCCGGAGATCGACCGGCCCACCCAGGTGTCCACCGATGACGCCCAGACGTTGTCCACCGCGCTCCTCACCCGGCTGCGCGAACTGGAGCCGGGCACGCCCGAGCACGCCTACGTACGCAACACCCTCGTCGAGCTGAACCTGAGCCTCGTACGGTTCGCGGCCCGGCGCTTCAAGAACCGGCCGGAACAGCGCGAGGACATCGTCCAGGTCGGCACGATCGGTCTGATCAAGGCCATCGACCGCTTCGACCCGGACCGCGGCATCGAGTTCTCCGCGTTCGCGCTGCCCACCGTCGTCGGAGAGATGAAGCGTTTCTTCCGCGACACCACCTGGGCCGTCCGGGTGCCCCGGCGGCTCCAGGAACTCCGCATCGACATGGCCAAGGCCGCCGACGCCCTGGAACAGAGCCTCGGCCACCGGCCCACCCGCGCCGAGGTCGCCGAGCACCTGCACGTCCCCGAGGAGCGCGTCGCCGAGGGCGAGATCGCCGCCCGCGGCTACACCGCCCGCTCCCTGGACGCCTCCGTCGCCGACGAGGGCGACCCGCCGCGCGCCGGCTCGCGCCGGCTCGCCGCGCCGGAGCCCTCGTACGAGCTGATCGAGGACTTCGCCTCCCTGAAGCCGCTCATCGCCCGCCTCGACGAGCGGGACCGCATGATCCTGTCGCTGCGCTTCGGCGAGGACCTCACCCAGGCGGAGATCGGCGCCCGCCTCGGCCTCTCCCAGATGCACATCTCGCGCCTGCTCACCCGCATCCTCGGTGAGCTCCGCACGGGACTCCTGGCCGAGGAAGAGCCGGCCGCGCCGGCCACCACCGAAGGCTGACCGGCGCCCCGCCCCCCGGTCGCCTCCACGTTTTCCTCCGGGTCACCCGGGCAGCCGCACCGCGGAGCCCACCGCACGGAGCGACGCGCACCCACGTGGAGGTGTCATGACCGAGTTCGGCTACTTCCTGTCCTGCGAGGAATTCGGGCCGGTGGATCTCCTGGACCAGGCGAGCATGGCCCAGGACGCCGGCTTCCGCTCGCTGTGGATCTCCGACCACTTCCACCCGTGGAACGAGGCCCAGGGGCACAGTCCGTTCGTCTGGTCCGTGATCGGCGGTCTCTCACAGCGCTGCGAGCTGCCCGTCGAGACCGCCGTCACCTGCCCGACCGTGCGCCTCCACCCGGCGCTCGTCGCCCAGGCCGCCGCCGCCTCGCAGGTCATGCTGGACGGGCGCTTCCGGCTCGGGCTCGGCAGCGGGGAGGCGCTGAACGAACACGTCCTCGGCGACGCCTGGCCGATCGCCGACGTACGCCTCGACATGCTGGAGGAAGCCGTCGAGGTGATCCGGAAGCTGTTCACCGGCGAGCAGATCACCCACCGCGGCCGCCACTACACCGTGGAGAACGCCCGCCTCTACACCCTGCCCGACACCCCGCCGCCGATCGACCTCTCCGCCTTCGGCCCCAAGGCCGCCGCACTCGCCTCGCGGATCGCCGACGGCTTCGTCACCACCGCCCCCGACCGCGAACTGATCGGCACCTTCCGGGCCGGTGACCCCGGGCGGCCCGTGTCCGCCTCCACCAAGGTGTGCTGGGCGGCCTCCCGCGACGAGGCGGTCCGCACCGCCCACCGCCTGTGGTCCGTCGAGCAGCTGCCCGGCGAGCTGAACCAGATCCTGCCCACACCCCGCCACTTCGAGCAGGCCTCGGAACTCGTCACCGAGGAGACGGTCGCGGAGTCCGTGCCCTGCGGACCCGATCCCGAGGAGCACGCCCGCCGGCTGCGGGCCTTTGCCGACGCCGGCGTCGACCGCGTCCACGTCGGCCAGATGGGGCCCGAGCAGCGGGGCTTCTTCGACTTCTACCGGACCAAGGTGCTGCCACTGCTCGACGGAGCCGGCCCGGCCGGCGCGAGCGGCGCCGCCGACCGGAACGGACGGACGGACCGAACCGACCCGAGGGACGGAGGCGAGCGGTCATGACCAAGGAGACCGTTGCCGACCACCTGCTCGACCGGCTCCGCGCCTGGGGCGTCAGCCATGTCTTCGGCTACCCCGGCGACGGCATCAACGGCCTGCTCTCCGCCTGGTCACGGGCCGGGGACGACCCGCGGTTCATCCAGGCCCGGCACGAGGAGATGGCCGCCTTGGAAGCCGTCGGACACGCCAAGTTCTCCGGCCACGTCGGCGTCTGCGCCGCCACCTCGGGACCCGGCGCCGTCCACCTCCTCAACGGCCTGTACGACGCCAAACTCGACCACGTACCCGTCGTCGCCGTCGTCGGACAGACCGACCGCAGCGCCATGGGCGGCTCCTACCAGCAGGAGGTCGACCTGCACAGCCTGTTCAAGGACGTCGCCTCCAGCTACCTGGAGACCGTCAACGTCCCCGAACAGCTGCCCAACGTCCTCGACCGCGCCGTCCGCACCGCCTACGCCCGCCGCGCCCCCACCGCGCTGATCATCCCCGCGGACGTGCAGGAACTGCCGTACTCCGCTCCGGAACACGCCCACAAGATGGTCCCGTCCAGCCTCGACGTCGCCGGCTGGGCACCCGTGCCCGACGACGCCTCCCTCGCCCGCGCCGCCGAACTCCTCAACGCGGGCACCCGGGTGGCCATGCTCATCGGCCAGGGCGCGGCCGGCGCCGCCCGCGAGGTCGAGGAGACCGCCGAACTGCTCGGCGCCGGCGTCGCCAAGGCCCTCCTCGGCAAGGACGCCCTCAGCGACGAACTGCCGTACGTCACCGGCTCGATCGGCCTGCTCGGCACCCGCCCCTCGTACGAGCTGATGCGCGACTGCGACACCCTGCTCACCGTCGGCTCCAGCTTCCCCTACTCCGAGTTCCTGCCGCCGTACGGCCAGGCGCGGGCCGTGCAGATCGACATCGACGCCCACATGGTCGGACTGCGCTACCCGTACGAGGTCAACCTCGTCGGCGACGCCGCGGCCACCCTGCGCCGCCTGCTGCCTCTGCTCCTCCGCAAGGAGGACCGCGGCTGGCAGCGGGCCGTCATCGCCGGAACGCGCCGCTGGAGGACCGTGATGGAGCGCCGCGCCGCGCTCTCCGCGGACCCCGTCAACCCCGAGCTCGTCGCCCACGCGCTCGACCCGCTGCTCCCCGACGACGTCATGATCACCGCGGACTCCGGCTCCGTCGCCAACTGGTACGCCCGCCACCTCACCCTGCGCCCCGGCATGCGGGCCTCGCTCTCCGGCACCCTCGCCACCATGGGCTGCGCCGTCCCGTACGCGATCGGCGCCAAGTTCGCCCACCCCGACCGGCCCGCCGTCGCCCTCGTCGGCGACGGCGCCATGCAGATGAACGGCATGGCGGAGCTGGTGACCGTCGCCAAGTACGCCGACGAATGGACCGACCCGAGACTCGTCGTCGCCGTCTGGAACAACCAGGACCTCAACCAGGTCAGCTGGGAGCTGCGTGCCATGGGCGGCACACCGCCCTACGGTCCTTCCCAGGCCATCCCCGACGTGCCGTACGCCGGCTTCGCCCGGTCGCTCGGCATGGACGGCATCCGCGTCACCGATCCCGGCGACGTCGAGGACGCCTGGCGCCAGGCCCTGTCCGCGGACGGTCCCACCGTCCTGGACTTCCGCACCGACCCGGCCGTGCCCCCCATCCCGCCGCACTCCACGTGGGAGCAGATCGAGGCCACCCTCGCCTCCCTCGCCCGCGGCGACGGCCACCGCGGGCACGTGGTGATGCAGGGCCTCAAGGCCAAGGCCCAGGAACTGCTGCCGCGCCGCCCCGGCGGACGGTGAACGCCGGTCGCGATCCACGCGCGCGACAGCGACTGGTGCGGACTCAGAAGTGACCAGTGCGGTCTCGGAAGTGACCAGTGCGGTCTCGGAAGTCAGGCCGCCGGAGCCGGCGGGGCTGCGGTCAGGCCGCCGGAGCCGGGGGAGCGGCCGGGTCGGCGGGAGCGGCGGGGTCACCCCAGCCCGGAACCGCGTCGCGCGCGCCCGAGGGCGGAGCGGGACGCGGGGACGCCGGAGGCGGCGATCCTGGCCGGGGTGCCGCGGGATGCGGCGGGACGGCGGGCCGGGAACCGGGATGCGGGCCGGGCCGGGGGGACGGGCGGTGCTCCAGGCGCATCCGGTAGCCCTTCTCCGCGAGGTCCCGGCCGTCGCCGTCCGTGAAGCGGCCGGTCACCGTGTACACCCCGCAGTGCGCCCGGCCCACCGGGAGGCGCTCCGGAGGCAGCCGCACCTCGTAAGGGCCGCCGGTCCGGAAGCCGCCGAGGACGGTCCGCGTCGTCGCGAGCACCTTCCCGTCCATGACCAGGGACTCCTCGAAGGCCAGCCCGTCGACCTCCCGGTCCAGCCGGAACGTGAGGCCGACACTGATCACCGTGCCCTCGGGGACCACGATCGGTTCCGCTTCGACGGGGCGGTCGCTGCGCGGCACTTCGAGCCGTCCCAGCTCCTCCGTGTGCAGGGAGAGGTCAAGGAGTTCGAAACCGGTCACGGCCGGTCACCGCCTTTCGTCGCGCCGAGCCCGGAGGGCACGGGCCGCGAGCGCGGACGCGCCCGCCGCCGACGCGCCCACGGCCGACGCGACGGTCATCGGATGCCGGGCCAGGGCGGTGTACGGCGAACGCTCGGCGGACTCCGCGTCGAAGGCGCCGTGGGCGCCGTGGTCCCGCCCGTCCGGCCCGTCCAGGGGAGCCCAGAGGTTGTGCGGACCGTCGGCCGTGGCCGGCAGGTCGGTCTGCTGGGAGTCGTAGCCGGTACGCGCCAGGTACCGGTCCAGGAGGCCGGGCGCCGCCCGGCGGGTCAGTACCGCCGCCGCGGTGGACGCGCCGACCCGGTACTCCTTGCGCCGCGGGTGCCGGGCCGCGTGCAGCACGGCCCGGGCGGCCACCTCCGGCTGGAAGACCGGCGCGACCGGGCGCGGCCGGTGCGGCAGCCTGGACAGCGCCCAGGAGAACTGCGGCGTGTTCACGGACGGCAGCTGCACGAGCGTGACGGCCACGCGGCTGTGCCGGTGCAGCAGTTCGAGCCGCACGGAGGCCGTGAAGCCGTTGATCGCGTGTTTCGCCCCGCAGTACGCCGCCTGGAGCGGCACGGACACCTCGGCGAGGGCCGAGCCGATCTGCACGACGGCTCCCGAGTCGCGCGGCAGCATGCGGCGCAGCGCCGCCCGCGTCCCGTTGACGCAGCCGAGATAGGTCACCTCGGTCACCCGCTCGTACTCGTCGGCGGTGACGGAGAGGAACGGGGCGAACACGGAGGTGAACGCCGAGTTCACCCAGACGTCTATCGGCCCCAGACGGCTCTCGACCAGGTCGGCGGCCTCCTCCACCATCGACGGGACCGCCATGTCCACCGGTACCACCAGGGCCGTGCCGCCCGCGCGCTCGACCTCACTAGCCGCCGCCTCCAGACCCACCCGGCCGCGGGCGAGCAGCGCCACCCGGGCTCCGGCCGCTCCGAACTCCCGCGCCGTGGCACGCCCCACGCCCGCGCTCGCACCCGTCACCACGACCGTGCACCCGTCGAACGGCCGCGCCCCGCCGCGCGTCGCACGCAGCACGAGCAGTCCTTCCAGGAAGGAGAGGACGTCCGACGTCCTGACCATGATCACGCTCCTCGGGCCTCGGTCTCCGTCCCGGCGCACGGTCCCCGCCCGTGCGTCGGGACACGGTTCCCAGCGGGCGACTGCCCCGGCCCGGCCGGAACACGCCTGGCGTGCGTCGACGCGGGTGGAACGCCGCTCACCGGGTAGACGCTGGCCGAAGCGAGGAGACGGCCATGAACGACCTGACCATGGGAGTCGAGGAGGAGTTCGTCCTCGTCGACCGGGCGAGCCGTGCCCCCGTCGACCGGGCTCCGGACGTCATCGCCTCGGCCGCGCGGATACTCGGCGAGCAGGTCCAGAACGAGTTCTTCAACGCCCAGGTCGAGACCATCACCCAGCCCACCGGCTCGTGCCGCGACCTGAGGGACGAACTGGTCCGGCTGCGCTCCGTCGTGGGCACCGCAGCCCGCGCGGAACGCTGCCTGCCGATCGCCACCGGCACGCCGGTCGTGCCGCCCGCGCAGCCGCTGACCATCACGGACACGGAGCGCTACCGGCGCATGGCCCGGCGCTTCGCGTCCCGCTTCAGCACCGTCGACGGCCTCGTCTGCGGCTGTCACGTCCACGTCGGCACCTTCGACCGCGAGCTCGCGCTCGCCCTCTCCCGCCGCATGGCCCCGTGGCTCCCCGTGCTGCAGTCGGTGACGGCCAACTCGCCCTTCGCACGGCGGCGCGACACGGGCTTCGCCAGCTGGCGCTCCGTCGAGTACGCGAGCTGGCCCACCGTCGGGCCCGCGCCCGACCTCGACGAGCCCCGCTACCTCGCGCACGTGGCCGAGCTGGTGCGCACCGGCACCCTGCTCGACCGGCGGATGGTGTACTGGCACGCCCGCCCGTCGGAGCACGTGCCCACCCTGGAGATCCGCGTCGCCGACTCCAACGCGGACGTGGACACCGTCGTCATGGTCGCGGCCCTCGTCCGTGCCCTCGCCGCCACCCTGCTGGCCGACGAGCAGGCCCACCAGCCCGTGCAGCGCACCCCGCTGCGCCGACTGCTGCTCGCCCATGAGCTGGCCGCCCGGTACGGCCTGTCCGGCTTCGGCATCGATCCGTGCACGGGTTCCGAGCGGCCCGCCACCGAACTGGTCGACCGCCTCGTCGAGCGGGTGCGGCCGGAACTCGACCGCACCGGCGACACCACGCGGGTCCTGCGCCAGTGGCACAGCATCCGCGCCTACGGGGTCGGCGCGACCCGGCAGCGCGTCGCGTACCGCCGCCAGGGCCGCCTCAGCGACGTGGTGGACGCGCTGGCGCGACTGACGGCCCTGCCCTGACCCCGACGGCCTCCTGTCCTGACCGACCGGCTGTCCTGACCGACCGGCGGACGACCGCACGGCCCGGCGCCGGCCCGAGGGCCGGCGCCGTCGGCCGAACGGCTGTCACCGCACGGACGTCACCAGCGGTACCAGCGGCTGTTGCTCCCGGAGCGGAAGAAGAATCCCAGGACCCAGAGCACGAGCAGGGCGATGGCGATCCACCACAGCACGTCGAGGGCGAAGCCGGCGCCGAACAGCACGAGGATGATGAGCAGGACGATGAGCAAAGGAATCATGACGAGTCTCCTGAGGGGATCGGACCGGCCGCTCGCACGAGCCGGTCGTTGGTGTGCCACACGGGGCCGCGTCACGGCGGCTCCGGAGCGGACTCGCTGTCCGCCGGCCGCAGCCGGCCGCGCCAGCCGCCGGTCGCGCGGCCGCGGTCCTCGATGAACTCCTTGAAGCGGTACAGGTCCCCTTCGACCCGGCTGTCGACGGCGCCGACGGCCGCGCCGGCCTTGTCGGCCAGGCTCCGGGGCTCCACCTCCATGGCCAGGTCCACCCGGGTACGGCTGTCGTCGGCCCGTACGAAGGTGACGACGCCCATCTGTCCCACGTCGCCGCCGACCGTGCGCCACGAGATGCGCTCGTCGGGCAGCTGGTCGACGATCTCCGTGTCGAACTCCCGGGTCACTCCGGCGATCGTGGTCCGCCAGTGGCAGTGCCGGTCGTCGAGCTGACGGACCTCCTCGACACCGTCCATGAAGCGCGGGAACTCCTCGAACTGGGTCCACTGGTCGTAGACCTCGCGCAGCGGGGCGTCCACCTCGATCGTGGCGTGCACCATCGTGTTCACCTCCTGGCCCGCGAAGGACCGGTCTGGCAGCGCGGCTACCCGCCGTCGGCTCCCGTAACCCCGGGCGCCCGCACCATGCGACCGGTGAGTGCCCCGCCCGTACCCGGGTACTCGCTCGGAATGACCATGATGTCCACGGTGCCGCTGATCAGACCGCCCGGTGTCTACGCCCCGCAGGGCGACACCGCCCTCCTTCTGGAGAGCCTCGCCCGCGAACGGATCGAGCCGGGCGTCCGCACGCTCGACCTGTGCACCGGCACCGGGATCCTCGCCCTCGCGGCGGCCCGCAGGGGAGCCGACGCGACCGCGGCCGACATCTCCGGGGCGGCCGTCGCCGCGGCGCGGTGCAACGCCTGGCTCCACCGCTGCCGGGTCCGGGTCCTGCGCGGCGACCTCACGGAACCGGTGCGAGGCGAGCGCTTCGGCCTCGTCACCGTCAACCCGCCCTACGTGCCCGCCGCCGCGCCCGAGGGGCCGGCCCACGGCGCGCGCCGGGCCTGGGACGCCGGCCCCGACGGGCGGCTCCTGCTCGACAGGATCTGCCGGACCGTTCCCGAGCTCCTCGCTCCCCGCGGCGTGCTGCTCGTCGTGCAGTCCTCGCTCAGCGGAGTGGCCGCCACCCTCGCCGCCCTGCGCCGCGCCGGTCTCCGGGCCGGTGTCGCCGCCCGGCGTGCCCAGTCCTTCGGGCCCGTCATGGCGGCGCGGGCGTCCTGGTTCGAGCGAAGGGGACTGGTCCCGCCGGGGACGACCAGCGAGGTGCTGGTGGTGATCCGGGCCGTCCGCGAACCGGGGGCCCGCATGCCCGTGGCGATGCGGGGCAGTCGCGACCGCGAAGCGGCCTGACCGGACCCGCCGCCCGCCGGGCGCGGCCTGAGGAGGAACACGATGACTACGCGTGGGGCACGGGCGTCCCGGGGCGCCGCCTTGTTCGACGTCGACGGCACCCTCGTGGACACCAACTACCTGCACACGCTGGCCTGGTGGCAGGCACTGCGCCGGCACGGTCACGACGTGCCCATGGCCCGGATCCACCGTGCCATCGGCATGGGCGCCGACCGCCTCCTCGACCAGGTGCTCGGGGCGCAGCGGCGGCGCGAGGAGGACCGCGCCGTCGCCGACGCGCACGGCGCCCTCTACGCCGCCTGGTACGAGAACCTCCGTCCCTTCGAGGGCGCCACGGAGCTGCTGCGCGCCGTGTCCGCGCGCGGCTGGCAGGTCGTGCTCGCCAGCTCCGCCTCGGAGGAGGAGGTGGGCGCCGTCCGCGGGCTGCTCGACGCCGACGAGGTGATCGACGCCGTCACGTCGGGCGCCGACGTCGACGTGACCAAGCCCGCGCCCGACCTCGTGGAGGCCGCCCTGAAGGCGGTGGGCGCCGAGCCCGAGGACGCCGTGTTCATCGGCGACACGGTGTGGGACGTCGAGGCCGCCGGACGCGCCGGCCTGCCGTGCATCGGCCTGCTGACCGGCGGCACCTCGCGCGCCGAACTGGAGGACGCGGGCGCGGTGCTCGTGTGCGAGGACCCCATGACGCTGCTGCGCCGTATTGACACGAGCCCGCTGTCCCGGCCGCCGGACCGCCCCGCCGGGTGACCGCCGGACCGCCCCGCCGGGTGACCGGCCGCCCGTTCACGAGCCGTGACCCCGCGTCAGGCGGTGTCACGGCTCGCAGGTCACAGGGCCTCGGCCGCCGCGCGCAGGTCGGCGACCAGCCCCGCGTACATCTCCTCCCGGTCCTGCGACCGGAGCACCGCCGAGGGATGCACGGTGGGAATCACCCGGATCTCCCCGCCGGCCGCGTCGGCGGCCTCCTCGCCGGGGTCCGGCAGCGGCTGCGGCACACCCCGGTCGGCGCCCACCCGGAAGGACGGACCGAGCAGCGAGCGGCCCGCGGTGGCGCCGAGCGTGACGATCAACTCGGGGGAGACGAGACGGAGTTCCGCGACCAGCCAGGGACGGCAGGCCAGCGTCTCGCGCAGGCTCGGCGCCTTGTGGATCCGGCGCTTGCGGGTCTCGTCCTGGGTGAACTTGAAGTGCTTGACCGCGTTCGTGAGATACACGTCCTCCTCGTCGATCCCCGCGTCGCGCAGCGCCCGCGAGAGGAGCTTCCCCGCGGGTCCCACGAAGGCCTTGCCCTCCCGGTCCTCGCGGTCGCCGGGCTGTTCGCCCACCAGCATCAGCCGGGCATGCGCGGGGCCGCGCCCGAAGACGGTGCCGCTCGCCTCCCGGTGGAGCGGGCAGCCCCGGCAGTCGGCAGCGGCCCGACGGTACGCGGGCAGCCCGCCGCGCGGCGGCAGGAAGGGCGTCGCGTCGTACCGCTCGTCGTCGTACGTCTCCGGCGCGGTGGCCGCGGAACGGCTAGTCATGACCGCACACCTCCCGTACGGGCACGGGCTCACGTTCGGAGCCGACGACGATCCGCAGGCCGTCGCGTGGCCGGGTCGGGATCCGGTTCAGCGGGATCCGCAGGTCCTGCTCCGGGACCGTGAAGCCGGTCCTGGCCAGCTCACGGGCCAGGCCGGCGAGCACGGTCACGGTGATGTCCTCGCCCGGGCAGCGGTGCCCGTCGCGCGGTCCGCCGCCCTGCGGGACCAGCGCGTCGGTGTGCGGCGACCGGCCCAGGAACCGGTCGGGCTCGAAGCGGTACGGCTCCTCCCACAGGGCCGGGTCGTGGTTCCGCCCGTACACGTCGAGGAGCAGCAGCGTGCCGCCCGGCACCCGCTCGCCGTCCAGGACCAGCCCCTCGGGCGCGAGCGCGCCGACGAACGGCACGAACGGGTAGAAGCGGCGCACCTCGTGCGCGAACGCCGTGGCGAACCCGACGGGCTCGTCCGCCGCGAGCCGCCGCCGCACGTCGGGGCGCCGGCACATGGCGTGGGCCGCGAAGGTCAGGTACCAGGTGATCGCCACCGTGGGCCGCGCGATGTTCAGCAGTTCCACGGCGGCCGTGGCCGGGGCGAGCGGGAAACCGTCGGCGTCCCGGTGCGCCACCACGGCGTCGAAGGCCGTGCGCGGCGGGCCGGCCGGCACCGGCGCCGCCCGGGCCCGTTCGACCTCCGCGGCGAGCAGGTCCTCCTGCCGCGCCCGCGCCCGGCGGGCCCGCAGATGGCGTGGCCCGGCCGTGGCGAAGCCGTCGACCATGGCCACGCAGTCCCTGGCCAGGCGCGCCGTGCCCGCGCCGTCGTACCCGGGCAGCCCCGCCCAGTCGCGGACGGCGCCGGCGAGGACCAGCGCGCCCTCGTCGAACAGCGTGACCTCCTCGCCGTCCCGTTCGACGAGCCGCTCGCGGAAGTCCTCCGCCGCGCTCCGGGCCAGCGCTTCGACCGCGTCCGGAGCGGTCAGCAGGGACAGGAACAGGGACTTGCGGACCCGGTGTTCCGCGCCGTCGAGGGTGTGCACCGCGCCGCGGCCGAAGAGCGTGTCGAGCACGGGCCCGGGCAGGGCGCCGGAGCGCCGCGCGTGCCGTTCGTCGTAGAAGAAGGCGACCGCGTCCGGGCCGCGCAGCACCCGGACCGGCCGCCCGAGCAGCCGGGTCGCCACCGGGCCGTCGCCGGGAGCGTCCCGGCGCAGTCCGGGCAGCCACCCGTATCCCTTCAGGAGCAGGCCGAGCGTGCGGTCGGCGCCGGAACGCGGCGCGGCGCCGACGGGGTTCGACGGGCGCATGGTCCGTCTCCCTTCACCGTGGTCGGTACGGGCTCACCGTGGTCGGTACGGGGCTCACCAGGGCCGTCCGGGCTCGCCGGGCGGCCCGCGGCGGCGGGCGTCGGCGTCAGATGTGGGGCGCGCCGCCGGGTTCGTCGGGGAGCGGGCCGGGATACGGGCCGGGCCGTTCGGGAGGCGGCACCGGCTCGCCGGCCGTCGGGGCCGTGGGGGCCTCGCCGGTGGAGTCCTCGGGCCGGAGCCGGCCGCGCCAGCTGCCGGTCGCGCCGTCCTGTTCCTCGATGAACTGCTTGAAGCGCATCAGGTCGCCCTGGACCCGGCTCTCCAGGAAGCCGAGGGCGTCACCGGCCTTCTCGACCATGCCCTGCGGTTCGACGTCCATGGCCAGGCTGACCCTCGTGTGCGTGTCGTCGAGGCGCTGGAAGGTGACGACGCCCTTCTGCTTCACGTCGCCGCCGACCGTGCGCCAGGAGATGCGTTCGTCGGGCAGCTGGTCGACGATCTCCGTGTCGAACTCGCGGGTCACGCCCGCCACGCGGGTGCGCCAGTGGCAGTGCCGGTCGTCGAGCTGCCGTACCTCCTCGACACCGTCCATGAACCTCGGGAACTCCTCGAACTGGGTCCATTGGCCGTAGACGTCGTGCAGCGGCGCCGTGACCCGGATGGTCTCCTGCACCATGCTCATGGCCGTCTCCTCGTCTCCTCGGTCCGGTGTCGTGCCGTCGGTACCCCGTCCCGTCGGATCACGGTCCGTGGACGGCTGCGACTACCCCGTCCGGCCGCCCGCACGCCTGCCGCGGCGTACCAGCCCCCCCCGCACGAGTGCCCGGGCATACCGGTGACGGAAGCGGGCATCCGCCAAAGCGTCGCCCCAGCGAACGGAGGTGCGCCGTGAGCGCTGTCGTGAGTTCCGCCGAGGATCGTGCGCGAGGATCCGCGGACCCGGTCACCAGACCCCCTCGGCCCGCCGCCGTGCGGGTCACCCCGGTCGCGGACGGTCCGCTGCTCGTCGAGGGCCCGGTCGAGATCGTGCTCCCGGACGGAACGGTCCGCCGCAGCGACCGGCCCGTCGTCGCCCTGTGCATGTGCCGCCGCAGCCTCAGAGAACCCTTCTGCGACACCAGCCACCGCCGCCGGATGCGGCGCAACCAGGAAGGGACCGGGCGGCGGGACTGACCGTCGCCGTTCGCGCGTCCGGCCGGATCGCGAGCCCGTCCCAACGGACGGCGCCCACCCGCCGGGCCCGTCGTGAGGAGACCGTGACATGACCACCACACTCCTGCGGGAGCCGGCGGAACGCACCGGCCCGGAGGACGGCCCCCGGCTGCCGCCGCCCCGCGGCGAGCTGTCCGAGGCACTCGTCGCCCGGCTGCGCGGCGCGGCCGGCCCGCTGCCCGGCCGCCGCGCCACCGAGGCCGCCGACCCGTACGGGGAAGACCTCCAGCTGGCCCTGCACCTCGGCTACGAGCTCCACTACCGGGGCTTCGCGGGCGTCCCCGACGAGGCCGAATGGGACCCGGCCCTGCTGCGCCTGCGGGCCGCCCTCGAACGCCGCTTCGAGGACGCGCTGCGCGCCGACTGCGGACGGCCCGGCAACCTCGACGAGGTCTTCGAGGCGCTGCTGACGGAACCCGTCGAAGGCCACGGCGTCTCCCACTACCTGCTCCGCCACGGCACCCCGCACCACGTGCGGGAGCACGCCGTCCTGCGCTCCGTGCACCAGCTCCGCGAGGCCGACCCGCACCTGTGGGTGGTTCCCCGCCTCCAGGGCCGCGCCAAGGCCGGGATGATGATGATCCAGTACGACGAGTACGGCTGCGGCCGGGCCGAGCACATGCACGCCCGGCTCTACGCCGACCTCCTGCGCGCCCTCGGCCTCGACCCCGCGTACGGCCACTACCTGCCGCTCGTCGGGGCGCCCGCGCTCGCCAACGCCAACCTGATGTCGCTGCTGGGCCTCCACCGGGCCCGCCGTGGCGCCCTCGTCGGGCACTTCGCCGCCCTGGAGATCGGCTCCTCGCCCGCCGCGTCCCGGATCGCCGCCGCGATGCGCAGGATCGGCACCGACGAGGCCGCCGTGCGCTTCTACGACGAACACGTCGAGGCCGACGCCGTCCACGAACAGCTCGTGCGGCGCGAGGTCGTCGGCGGGCTGCTCGCCGACGAACCGGACCTCGCCCCGGACGTGGCCTTCGGCGTACAGGCCACCGTCCTCCTCGAGGACGCGTTCGCCGCCTCCGTCACCCGCGCGTGGGAAGACGGCGACACGGCCCTGCGCGCGCCGCTCGACGACGCACCGTGAGGAGGAGGCATGAACCTCATGGAACCGACGCGCCGACCGATCACCGGACCGCCCACCGGACCGACCGCCGGGCCCGCCGCCGAACCGGCGAGCCCCCCGCCGGCCCCGGAAGAGGGGCGCCCGCCGCTCGCCGCCGTGCACCCTCCGTCCGAGGACGACCACGAAGCGCCGTCGACCCGCACCGACCCCCCGCAGCCCCTGCCGCCCGACCACACCCAGGCCATCCTGGAGGCGACCAAGGAGGTCGGCGCCGTCCTGAAGACCTCCGGCTGCCCCTTCGCCCTCGTCGGAAGCGTCGCCGTGTACGCGCACGGCATCCCGGTCAGGCTCCAGCACGACACCGACTTCGCCCTGCGCGCCGAGGACGCCGAAACGGTCACCCGCCTGCTGCGCCGGCGCGGCATCCGGATCGTGGAGCCGCCCGAGGACTGGCTGGTGAAGGCCCGCAGCGGCGGAGAGGAGATCGACCTCATCTTCGCCCTCGCCGGACGGCCCGTCACCAGGGAACTCCTCGAACGGGCCTGGACCCTGCCCGTGGACTCGGTGCACATGCCGGTGATCGACCCGACGGACCTCCTGGTGGGCCGCCTCGACGCACTGTCCGAGCACCACTGCGACTTCGGCCCGCTGCTGCCGGTGGCCCGCGGACTGCGCGAACGCGTCGACTGGGACCGGGTCCGCGCCGAGACGCACGACAAGCCGATGGCGGTCGCCTTCCTCTACCTGCTGGAACTCCTCGACGTCATCCCCCGGACGACGGCGGCGGGCGACGGAGGGAACGACGAGGCGGGCGACGGAGGGAACGACGATGACTGAGCAGCACGCCGGGGCCCACGAGGACGAATACCGCATCGCCCGGCTGCGCGAGCGGCTCGCCGGAGACGACCTGGCCGAACTGGGCATCCAGGCGGAACAGCGAGGAAGCGCCGTGCTGTTGACCGGCACCGTGCCCACCGCCACCCACCGGGACGAGATCCTGCGGCTGGCGCGTGACGAGCTCGCCGGGCTGACCCTGCGCGTCGACCTCGAAGTGGCCTGCGCCGACGCCCCGGACCGTTGGGAGGAGCTGTCATGACCGTCGCCACCGGCCCGTCCACCGCCGACACCGCCGTCCGTGTCGCGGCCGTCGGCGACATCCATCTCAGCGAGGACTGCGCGGGACTGCTGAGCTCGGCCTTCTCCGCCCTGCCGGACTGCGCCGACATGCTCCTGCTCGCCGGCGACCTGACGCGGCACGGCACCGCGGCCGAGGCCGAGGTGGTGGCCGGAGAGGTACGCGGGCTGGGGATACCGGTCGTGGCCGTCCTGGGCAACCACGACTACCACTCCGGCGAGGAGGCCGAGGTCACCCGGGTGCTGCGCGACGCGGACGTCGCCGTCCTGGAAGGGGAGGCCGTCGTGCTGCACGTCGGCGGCCGCAAGGTGGGCGTCGCCGGCACCAAGGGCTTCTGCGGCGGCTTCGTCGGCCGCAGCGCGGGCGAGTTCGGGGAGCCCGAGATGAAGGCCTTCGTCCGCACCACGCGACTCAGCGCCGAACGCCTGACCGCCGCGCTCGGCGACCTGGCCGTCGGCGGCTGCGCGCTGCGCATCGCCCTGACCCACTTCTCGCCCGTACCCGACACGCTCGCCGGCGAGCCGCTGGAGATCTACCCCTTCCTCGGCAGCTATCTGCTCGCCGAGGCCATCGACTCGGCCGGCGCCGACCTGTCCGTCCACGGCCATGCCCACCTCGGGACGGAGCACGGCATGACGGCCGGCGGCGTACGGGTCCGCAACGTCGCCCAGCCCGTGATCGGCAGGGCCTTCGCGCTCTACCACCTGCACCCCGACGGCCATGCCGCCGCCGGGCCCTGAGACCGCTCCCGACGGCCTTCACACGACGTGCGGGTGCGATCACGGCGGGCGTCTGCCTAGCCTTGTCCTGCGTGCCCGGCGAGGCGCCCGGGGCTGATGGGAGCCCCGCTCACCCCCTCGCCCGTGGTCAGGGCGGCGGATGCCGCGGACACGCCCCACGAAAGGATGCATGCAGCACGCTTCTCGCCATACCCGGTGAGCCGCCTGCCACGGCCTCGCGCCGCCCGGCAGGAGCCCTCCGGGCGTCGGAAGGAGACCGCCATGCTGATCAGCCACGCTTTCGAGGACGGGGTTCTGCACGTCTCGCTCCTGCGCGACCTGGACGTCACCAGCCGGGGAGCCGCGGTTCTGGAGACCGAGGCCCTGCTGCTCGCGCACCGCCCGCGACTGGTCCGCGTCCAGCTCCCCACCGACGATCCGTCCCCGGCCTCCCTGAGCGCGCTGTCCCGCGCCCGCCGGCTCTGCGAGAGCCTGGGCATCCCGCTCAGCGTCGTCGGCCCGGTACGGCCCGTCCCCACGCCGCCGCGTCCCACAGCGGCGTGACCGGACAGGTCCTTCTCCGACGTCAGCCGGTGCCGAAGAGGGAACGCAGGGCCACGGCCCTGCTGTCCCGCACGTGCAGCAGCGTGCTCGCCGCCGCGGCCTCCTCGTCACCGGCGGCGATGTGCCGGTACATCTCCGCGTGCTGCGCCCGCATGTGTTCCGGCTCCGCGCGCAGCCCGAACAGCAACCGCAGCTGCCAGGACAGCTGCTCCATCATGCGGGCGAGCAGCGGATTGCCGGCCATCGTCACCACCCCGTCGTGGAACGCCGTGTGCGCGGCCACCTCACGGGCGCTCTCCTCCGCCGCGGCCGCCGTCTCCGCCTGCCGGAGGGCGGCCTCCAGGGCGGCGAGCCCGGCGGCGTCGCCCGCCGCGGCCGCCCGCGCCGCGAGCCGGGACGCCTGGGCCGCGAGCGGTTCCCACACCTCGTACAGATGCTCCACGTCGGCGCGCTCCAGCCGCCGGACGCGGACGCCGCTGTGCGGCAGCAGTTCCAGCAGCCCCTCCGCGACCAGCGCCCGCAGCGCCTCGCGCACCGGCACGCGGGACATGCTCAGCTCCTCGGCGACCTCCCGCTCGACCAGTCGCGCGCCCTGCGCGTAGCGGCGGTCGACGATCCGTTGCAGCACCGCCTCACGCGCCCGCGCGCTCAGGGAAGCCGTCCCGCCGCCGCCCGTACCGCCGTTCGAGCCCGCACCGCCGCCGTTGCCGTCCGCCACCCGGTCCGACCCCTTCACGTCCGCCACCGTCCCTCGCCGCCCCGCCGACGTGTCCCGCGCCGGGAAGCCGAGAATACGTCGGCCGGGCACGGGAGCCCGGCAGCGGACCTCACCAGCCGAAACGGCGGTCCACCAGCGCGGTGAACTCCTCGAGGGTGAGGACCTGGTCCCCGTTCGCGTCGGCCTCGTCGAACAGCGCCGAGGCGGCGTCGGCGTCCCCGACGCCCCACGCCGGGATGACTCCCTGCGCGACCAGCGTCGGGCCCTTGGCCCGCAGGGCCTCGATGACCTCGACGCGCGTCAGGGTGCCGTCGTGGTCGAGGTCGAGCGCGTCGAAGAGAATCCGGGCCTTGTCGCTCATCGCGTTTCCTGTTCGCCATCCGAGGGTGCCGTGCGTGTGCCGGCCGTGGGGAAGGACGCCGGAAGCGCCCGCCGAGTTGCCTCGCGCCGGATCCCGGCGCCGCCTCGCGGCCCCGGATCCGTGCCCGACGCCGCGGGGCGGCCGCCGGCCCCCTCAGGGGAACCGGCGCCCGCCCCTCCCATGTCCATCAGACCGCGGATCGCCCCGGCCCGGCACCCCGAGACGTCACGAGGCGTCCCGCACCGTACCCGTGAACTCCGGACCCGGCACGCGCTCCCAGTCACCGTCGTACGAGAACGGCCGCGCCCGCAGCGACTCGACGGGCTCGGCGACCCCGTCCCTGACGGTGGGCACGCGCAGCTCCACGGCCGTCTCGCCGGCGGGAACGGCGAAGCTCGCGTACGCGTCCTCCTCCTCCGGCCGCGACAGCGGCCTGGCCGGCTCGGGAACGGAGCCGTAGGTGTCCCGCACCCACTCCGGATCGAGGTCCGCCGTGGACAGCTCCGCACCGCCGGTCACCGGCAGGAACGACACTCCGCCCATGATGTCCGCGTCGGCGGCCTCGGACAGCGTCACCCGCCAGGTCAGCGCCCCGCCCTCGGCCACGTCGTCCGCGACGGGCGTCAGCCGCACCTTCGGCATCGGGTCGTCGTTCCGCGCCGTCACACCGCCGTGGTGCGAGCCGACCACGGCGCCGCGCACCGCCTTGACGAACGCGTCGTGGGACACCTCCCAGCCGTAGCGCGTGTTGCCCCGCACAGTCACGGGGATGTCGACGGTCCGCTGACCCGGGCGCACGGTCACGAGGCGCGACTCGACGCCCTCCCCGCCCGGCCGGGGCGTGAACACCCGGACCTGGCCACTGCCCTGGCCCGAGACCCGCACCGGAACCCGATAGGTCCGCACCCCGGAGTCGCCCTCGTCGACCGTCAGCCGCCCGAAGTCGACCCGCGGCAGCGGCGCGGGCCGCACCGCGGGCGTGCCGGGGCGCCAGCCCCACGCGTCCACCAGCCAGGCACGCCCGGAGGCACTGCGCGGAGTGAGTTCGAGGACGGAGACCCGCTTCAGGTCGAGTCCGGCCCGGACCGCGGCGGACAGCGGTACGCGCAGCTCGCGGCCCCAGTACGAGGCGGTCCGGTCACTTCCCGGCAGGCCGTCGGCCCGCACCCGGCCGAGCTTCGCGCGGCGGCCCGAGCCGTCGGCCAGGGCGACGTCGAGCTCGGCGCCCTTGCTGTTCGGCGGGACGATCACGCGCAGCGCCAGGGACTCGGCGCCCGCGAGGGACACCGGCCGCGCCGCCCGCACCGCGGTCGCCGCGCCGGGGTTCGTCCACGTCATCGCGACGGCGTCCCGGCCCGGCTCGGGCGAGGTCTCCCACGACGCGAAGTGCGGGGACTGGCCGCCCTCGTCGGGCGAGAGGCAGGAGCGCGCGGGGTCCGGGTCGACCTGCGCGCAGAGCCGGCCGCCGCCGGACACCGTCACCGACGGGCCGGGGAGGAAGGCGGGTGTGCGGCCGGCACCGACGGCGTGGGTGAGCACCCGGGAGGGACCGGCCGAGGCCGCCCGGCGCCCGGAGCCGTCGAGCAGCGGCCGCACCCGGTCGTCACCGCCGACGAACAGCCGGGCCGCCGCCGCGATGTAGGTGGCGCCCGCGGTCTGCTGCTGCGGGGCGGTGAGCCGGGTCCGCGTGCCGGGGGAGCAGACCGCGTCCGGGGTCTCCTCGTCCGTCCAGAAGTCGTCCACGGCGGGCGCCTTCGCCTGGCCCGGCGTCCACTCGCTGTTGAAGAAGTTGTGGTTGGCGCCGACCATGTACACCGCGCTGTGCAGCGCCGCGCCACCGCCGACACCGCGCGTGCCGTCGAGGTAGATCTGGCCCTGGAGGTCGGACACGTCGCCGTCGCAGCCCGGCAGGATCGTCATGGACGGTACGTCGGGCACCGGGTTCTGGCCGAAGATCGTGGGCCCGATGAGGACGTTGCCGCGGATCTTCCACCGCACGGGGCCGCGGTAGCCGTCCTGGTCGGCGGGCGGGGCGGACAGACTGTCGAGCGCGGCCCGGTTGACGCCCTCGCCGCCCCGCGAATGACCCACGAGCAGCACCCGCGAGAGGTCGGCCGCGGCCGACTTCCTTACGACCGCCGGCGCGTCCTTGCCGTTCGCGGCCCACTCCGCCCACCGCGCCAGGTGCAGCCGGACGAGGGAGGAACGGGCCTGCGCGCCGCCGTCCTCGGCCCGGAAGTCCTGCCCGTTGATGCCGTTGGCCGATATGGACAGCGTCACGTACCCCTGCGAGGCCAGGAGCCGCTGCGCCTTCTCGTAGCCCTGGTGGCTCGGAACCGGCTTCATCCCCGGCGGGCACGGCCAGTCGCCGGTCTCCTCGTCGGTGCCCGGCTTGTAGCAGGTGCCGTGGCGGCCGTGCAGGAACAGCGCCACCGGGCGCCTGCCGGGCGCGGAGGCCGGGTCCGGCGCCACGACCGCGGCGCGCATCTCGACCGGCTCGGGGAACCCGGGCAGGCGCACGGACTTCAGCGCGTACTCGCCCTTGACGGTGCGGTGGCCGCCCGGCACGCCCGGGTCCACCGGGTTCGCGGGCAGCGGCGCCTCCGGCCGCACGGCGGGAGCGTTCGGGCGTACGCGCGCCGAGAGCGCCGGCGCGTCGGCGTCGAGCCGCCGCCCGCCGGCCGTCACCCGGAGCTCCTCCCCGCCGGCGATCCGCTGCTCCGTCCGCCCGCCGAGGCGCGTGTCGCCGAGCGGCAGCCGGAAGGAGCGGCCGTCCGGCTGCGCCACCGGGAACCCGAGCAGCCGCCCGCCGAGCCGGAACTCGACCCGGGCGTCCCCCATGGGCACGGCCTCGTCGGCCGTCCACACCAACTGGCGTTCCGCACCGGCCCCGGTGATCCGCCACCCCTCGGGCAGCCGCGGACTCCCGTCCCGTTCCCCTTGGGACGTCGTCGGCGCTCCCGGCGACGGCGGCGCCGCCTGCGCGACTCCCGGTGATGCGGCGGCGAGTGCCATGAGCGTCACGGCGGTGGTCACGCCGCGTGTGACACGTATCAAAGCGGTCTTCCTCACGATCGGTCTCGTCACGACACGGGCACCACGGCAAGCCGTCGTTCGGCTCCCCCGGACAGCCCCCCCCGGGCGCCCCTCTCGCCCCCGGAGGACGGGAAGGAAGGAACGCGGGTTGCCTGATGGGACGTCACGATCGCGTCAGGGACCAGTCATTGCGGTCGGAGAGAAGAGGCGTGCGCCGCTTCAGCCGTCGCAGGGACGGTGCGCCGGAGGGCCAGGCCGCCGTGCTCGTCAGCGGGCCCGAAACCCGGCGCGACGAGGTCGGGAAGATCCCTGACCACGTCCTGGGGACGTACCGCGAGGCGAAGTGATCCGGCGCCGGTCCTCCCCCGTCACCCCCGTGACAGGACCGGTGCCGGATCCCGCGCCGCACGGCCGCCCGTCCACCGACGGGCGGGCGACCGTGCGGGTCCCCGGTGGCGGTCCAGGCCGTTTCGTCCGGATCGGGGGCGGACCCGGCCGAGATCCGGACGAGACCGCCTAGTACCAGCCGGTGCAGCGGATGTTGCCCGTGGAGTCGTTCCACGCGCAGGCCCGCATGACGTAACCGGCGTCGTCGTACGCGGGGGTGTGCGTGTCACTCCCGTACTGGACCGTGGTCATGCCCAGCGGGCCGGTCCAGCTGCCGCCGCCGTTGCTGGAGCGGTCCACCCACACCTTGTCGCCGGGGTCCGCGCCGGTGATCCGGCCCCACGCACAGCGGCTGGAAGTGCTGTAGCGCAGCTCGATGCGGATGCCGTCGACACTGGCCGTGCGCGGGGTCGTGGCGTTCGCCGTGCTGCACGCCAGGGCCGCCGAGGCCGAACCGGTGGCCGCCTGCGCCGTCGTGGCCACGCCGCCGAGGCCGAGCACGAGCGCGGCCGTGGACAGCACGACGCCGGTCCGCCTGCTGATCTTCATGTGTTCCCCCTGAGTCGTCGGTGTCACGAGTGGTCGATCGGTGCGATCGGTGGTGCCGAGGGTGTTGCGGTCGGTGCACCCGTACGATCTCCCGGCCGACGGACCCGGGGCGTCAACCGCGGAGTTGACCGTCGGGGTAAACCCCTGCGGCAGTGCGCACCGGCGCACACTGCACCTCCGGTATGACGACGTGCCCGCGTGCCGGGCCGTACCATCGCGCGATGCACACCAGGGCCCACTGGGCGACGCGGTTCGGCGAGGTGAATCCGCTCCTGGTCGACGGGGCCCTGGCCCTCGGCCTGGTGACGGCGTCGGCAGCGGTCGGGCACCAGTACCACCCGACGGGCTGGCCGGCGTTCGACCTGTCCGCGTACCTGCTGACGGCGCTCACCGGGCTGCCGCTGGCCCTGCGCAGGGTGGCGCCGGTCGCCGCGCTCGTGGCGAGCTGTCTGGCCTTCGCCGGCTACCTGGCCGCCGGCTACCAGCCGTCGCTCAACTTCTGGGCCCCGGTCATCGCGTTGTACGGCGTCGCCGTCCAGCGCCCGCCCCGCACGACGGCGGCGGGCGCCGCGCTCACCGCGGCCGTCGTCCTCTACAGCGGACTGCGCGCCCCCGAACTGGGCCTCGCCGTCGCCGTGATCCAGGCGGTGGCGGTACCCGCCGTCGTCTGGTTCTTCGGCAACGGCACCCGGCGCCTCGCCCGCAGGAACCGTCAACTCGCCCGACTGACGGCCCAGTTGCGCAGGGAGCAGGAGGAGAGGGAGAAGCGGGCCGTCGCCGGGGAGCAGCGGCGGATCGCCCGTGAGCTCCACGACGTCGTCGCGCACCACATGTCGGTGATCAGCGTGCAGGCCGGCATGGCGGGCTATGTCTTCGCGACCGAACCCGGCACCGCGCGCGCCGCCCTGGACACCATCTCCGAGACCAGCCAGGAGGGCCTGCGGGAGCTGCGGCGGATCCTGACCCTGTTGCGCTCCGCGGCCGGCGAGACGAGGGAGGCCGAGGGGCCGGACGGGGTCTGGTACGCGCCGATGCCCGGCCTCGCCCGCCTCGCCGAGGTGGCCGAGCGGACCAGGGCCGCGGGCGTGCCCGTGGACCTGCGCACGGAGGGCGCGGCCCGCGCCCTGGCGCCCGGGACCGAGCTCTGCGCGTACCGGGTGGTGCAGGAGGCGCTGACCAACGTGATCAAGCACGCCCGGCCGGCGCGCGCCACGGTGCTCGTCGAGTACCGGCCGGACGAGCTCGTCGTCACGGTGACCGACGACGGCCCGGGCCACGGTCCCCCGGGCCACCGTCCGGATCCGGCCAACGTGCCGACACGCTCAGGACACGGCTTGATCGGCATGCGGGAACGCGCGAGGCTCTACGGCGGAACAGTGGACGCCGGCCCTCGGGCCGAAGGGGGATTCCGCGTGTGCCTCACACTTCCCGTGGCCAGGACGACCGACCGGCAGGGACGTCACCAGGTCCACCAGGAGCACCACGGCCGGCCGGACCACCGGCGGAAGGACCGCCGCCCGCCGGCGTGACGGGCGCGCGCACCGCCGGAACCCCGCCGCGTTCGGCCACCGGCGGCATCCGGGTGCTCGTGGTGGACGACCAGGACCTGATCCGGGCCGGGCTCGTCGCCCTGCTGCGGGCGGCGCCCGGCCTCGAGGTCGTCGGCGAGGCCGCCGACGGGGAGTCCGCGGTGCTCCAGGCCGCCCTCGTGCGGCCCGACGTGATCCTCATGGACATCCGCATGCCGGGCATGGACGGCACCACGGCCACCGAACGCATTCTGGCCCGCTCCGACGGTCCCGTCCCGCGGATCCTGGTCCTCACCACCTTCGACCTCGACGAGTACGTGTACGCGGCGCTGTGCGCCGGGGCCTCCGGTTTCCTGCTCAAGGACACCGGGCCCCAGCGGCTGATCGAGGCGGTCACCGCCGTGGCCGGCGGCGACATGCTCTTCGCGCCGAGCGTGATCCGCCGGCTGATTGAGGCGTACGTGCACCGGGCCGAGCCGGTCGCCGGCCCCGTCGCCGACCTGGATGTCCTCACGGCCCGGGAGCGCGAGGTGCTGCGGCTCACCGCCCGGGGCCTGTCGAACACGGAGATCGCCGAGCAGCTCTACATCGGCGAGGCGACGGTGAAGACCCACCTCAACCGCACCATGAGCAAGCTGCACGTCGACAGCCGCGCCCAGGCGGTCGTCGTCGCCTACGAGAGCGGGCTCGTCGTCCCGGGCGGTCCGGCGCGCTGACCGGCGAAAGGCCCGCCGCCGGGTTGAGGTACCGTCGACCCGCCCCAACAGCACGCCCTGACCACTTAGTTCGGTTCGTCGCGCGCCACGGCCGAGCCCAGACACGTCGAGGAGACGCGACCATGACCCGTGCGGACGGACCGCGGCCGGCCCCGGAACCGATACCGCTCGACCTCCCCGTGGACGGGACGACGCTCCGCGCGCTGCGCTTGCCACGGGTCCGCGGACCGCGGTCGCCGCCCACGGCATCTCGGCCTCGGGGATGTCCTTCGCGGCCGTCGCCCGGCACCTGCCGGCGGACTGGTCGCTGTACGCGGTCGACCTGCGCGGCCGCGGCGGGAGCTCGACCGCCTCCGGTCCGTACGGGATCGACCGGCACGCCGCCGACCTCGTGACGGCGGCCCGGACCTGGGGCGACGGCGGGCCCGTGGTCCTGACCGGCCAGTCCATGGGCGCGTACGTGGCGCTGCGGGCCGCCGTCCGGGCTCCCGGCCTCTTCGAGCGCCTGCTGCTGATCGACGGCGGCCTGCCGATCCCGCTGCCCGCCGAGGCGGACCCCGACGCGGTGCTGGAGGCCGGCCTGGGCCCGGCGCTCGCCCGGCTCTCGATGACGTACGACAGCGACCAGGCCTACGTGGACTTCTTCCGCGCCCACCCGGCGCTCGGGCCGCACTGGAACGCGGACATCGAGTCGTACGTCCGCTACGACCTCACCGGCCCCGAGGGCGCCCGCCGCTCCCGGGCCCAGGAGGCGGCGGTGCGGCAGGACGGGCGCGAACTCCTCACCGGCGCCGCGTCGTTCGGCACCGACCTGGCGGGCCTGAAGGTGCCCGCCCTGCTACTGCACGCGCCGCTCGGGCTGCTCGGCGAGGCCCCCGGCATGCTGCCGCCCGCGCTCGTCGACCACTGGACCGCGCAGGCGCCGAACCTGACCGCCGAGCTCGTGCCGGACTGCAACCACTACACGATCCTCCTGGGCGAGCCGGCCTGCACGGTCGCGGAACGGCTGGTGGCGTCGCACGGCCGCGCCTGAGGCGCTCCATTGCGGGGCAAAACGGACGATGTCCGGTTATTCCCCTGCAATGCCGGAATGCGGATCTGATGGCGCAAGCGGGTATTTCGCTCCCCGGTAAAGGGCCCGGTCGGCGCGCGTGATCTGAATCACGCCGGACCGGGCCCTCCCGCTGCTGGCGGAGCGTCAGGTGCCGTATCGCGGAAAAGGGTTGGTACGGCAGCACGGGTCGGGCGGAATGATCCTTTCGTAATTCCCGCTAGATCAATTTTCCGCGAGGAATTCCCGCCTTGTTTTCCGGATTTGTTTTCGCATAGCGTCGCCCCGCAACCGGACGGAAACGCCGAATCCTGCCGCCGTCCGAACGACCGCACTCACCACACATCCGGCAGGAGCGGGGGACCCAGGTTTGCCGCCGGTCCCGGTCTCCGGGGACGGCTCGGGGTGAAGTCGCGCACGCCGCGGCCGGGCATCTCCTGCCCGAACCCGACAGCTCACCTCGCAGGCGGAGGAGAGGAACCCGCCATGCGTGGACACGGCAAGCACCGCCGCCCCAAGAACGTCCCGCTCACCCGCGGCATCGCCGCCGTGAGCCTCACCGGCAGCGCCGCCCTCGCGCTTCCACTGGCCGGAGCCACCAGTGCCGCCGCGGTCGTTCCGCAGGGCACGAACTCCGTCGCAGTGGCAAAGCCGGCGGTTTCGGCGGCCCTCCAGTCGGTCGCGGTGAACGCGCCGAAGGCGGTCTCCGGTGTCGCGCCGGTGAAGTATTCCGTCGTCGCGGGCGACTCGCTCTCGAAGATCGCCGGTAAGTACGGGGTGAAGGGCGGCTGGAAGAAGCTCTACCGCGACAACCGGAAGGTCGTCGGCAAGGACCCCGGTCTCATCCGGCCCGGCCAGAAGCTCTCCGTCGCCGCCACCCGGACCGCGCCCCGCCCGGCGGCCCCGGCCCCCGCCACCCGCGTCTCCGTCACCACGGGCTCCGCCGCCTCCGCCCCGGCCCCGGCCGTCAAGGCCGCCGCCACCGCCGCCACCAAGGCCGCGTCCGCGAGCACCGCCGGCTACACGTACGCCGACAACCTCGAGGGCTGGATCCGCGAGTCCCTCGACATCATGGCCCGCGAGGGCATCCCCGGCACGTTCGACGGCATCTACCGCAACATCATGCGCGAGTCGTCCGGCAACCCCCGCGCGATCAACAACTGGGACTCGAACGCCCTCGCCGGCACCCCGTCCAAGGGCCTGCTCCAGGTGATCGACCCCACCTTCCAGGCCTACCACGTCGCCGGCACCGCCAACGACCCCTACGACCCCGTGGCCAACATCACGGCCGCCTGCAACTACGCCGCCGACCGCTACGGCTCCATCGACAACGTCTTCGGCGCGTACTGACCGACCGGTTCACCGCCACCACACGGCCGGGCAGCCCTCAGGGGCCGCCCGGCCGTGCCGTTCCCCGCCGTTCCCGCACATCGATGAAACCTTCCGGCCGTCTCTTCCGTCCTCCCCTGCGGGAGCCGTTCGGGACGAAGACGCTGGGAGTGGGCACCGCATGGGGCTGAAGGGCAAGTACACCGCACACATAGCCGTGGTGGCTTCGGCGGTCGCGATAGGTCTGGCCTCGTGGGGGGCCGCCGCGCTGACGGACACCGAGGCCGAGGCCCGGGCGGGGGAGCGGCAGGAGCAGCGGGTGCCGGCGGGGGACGCCAAGGGGCCGGCGCAGGTGCCGCCGGTGAAGGTCCCTCAGAGCATCGCGCACGCCGCCGAGGCGGGCGGCACGTCGGTGAACATCACCATCGACGACGGCCCGGACCCGCGGTGGACGCCCCAGGTGCTCGACATCCTCAAGGAGAACGACGTCAAGGCCGTGTTCTGCATGGTCGGTCCGCGGGCGAAGGAGTTCCCCGAGCTGGTCAAGCGGGTCGTGGCCGAGGGACACCGGCTCTGCGACCACACGGTGTCCCACGACACCACCATGGACAAGAAGCCCGTCGACTACCAGAAGCAGCAGATCCTCGACGCGAAGCGGATGATCGAGGAGGCGGCCGGCGGAGCCAAGGTGGAGTACTACCGCGCCCCCGGCGGCGCGTTCACCCCGAACAGCCGGCGCATCGCCGCGGAGGCCGGGATGCGGCCGCTCGGCTGGAACGTGGACACCAAGGACTTCGAGCTGCCGGGCACCGGTGCCATCGTCAGCACGGTGAAGCAGGAGCTCTCCAACGGACCGACGATCCTCTTCCACGACGGCGGCGGCGACCGCGCCCAGACCGTCGCGGCGCTGAAGCAGGTGCTGCCGTGGCTGAAGGAGCAGGGCCACCCGACCAGCTTCCCGGTGCGGACCACGCCCTGAACCGCCGGACCCGGCCTGGGCCGGACCCCGCCTGGGCCGGACCCGGCCGCGATCCGGAAGAGACGGCCTAGCGCGCGGCCGCCAGGCGGAGACCGCCACAGGCGCGCAGGGCGCTGTCGACGAGGGCCGGCAGGACCGGCCGGCCCGGCTCCGGCGTGAGCCGGGCCAGGCGGTGCATGGTCAGGGCGGCTTCCCACGCCGAGGTCTTCGCCGGCGAACCGCCCCACGAGACGGCTTCGAGTCTCGCCCAGAGGTGCGCGCCGAACCCGAGGTGAATCGTTCCTTCCCGGGCCGCCTCCTCGGCGAGGGCCTCACGCACCGCCGTCAGGAACGTCACGGCGTCCCCCGGCCCCAGCGCCTCGACGACGATCCGCAGGTAGGGAGCGATCAGACCGGTCGCCTCCGGCCACTCGGACTCGTCGCCGAAGCGCTCGCGCAGGTGTGCGTACAGCGGGTGTTCCATGCAGTGGGTCATGAAGGCACAGATACGTTTCCTCGCCCCGCCATCACCGTGGCGACACGCCGAACGCGCCGTGCCGACGCCCGTATGGAGGTGTTCCGGGTGCTCGCGGCCCCTCGTCGCGGGACGAAGGGCCGCCGCCGGGAGCGGAGCCGCGTCAGCGGTCGTCGCCGAGTTCCTGGTGCATCTGCGGCTGGTCGTCGCCCTCGCGCCTGAGCGCCTGCTTCTGGACCTCGTTGAACATCTTCGAGGCGGCGCCGATGACCTCCTCGTACGGGTTGACGCCCACGGCCCGCCCGGCCGGGGCGCCGAACAGGTTGCCGACGGTGTTGGTGACCTTGTTGCCGGCGGCCATGAACTTCCCGGCCTCGCTGAGCGCGTCCTTCGGCGGGAGGCCCGCCATGTCCGCGTACCTGTCGCCGAGCGCCACCCGCACCATCCGGACGAACGCGTCACCGGCGCCGGGCGCCGTCAGGAACTCCCGGTAGAACGTCACGGCCTGGGCCGTCATGAACTTCCCGTCCTCGGTCTCCTTCCACTCCGTGTCCCGCACGGAGCGCCAGCCCTCGTCGACCAGGTCCACGTCCTTGGGCATGAGCCACTTGTCCGGCGTGCCCAGGTAGTGGTTGACGTAGTGCCAGGAACACATGAACCCCTGCGCGTCGGACCTGGAGACCTGGATGCCGAGGTTCCGCATGGCTTCCAGGACCTGGACGCTGAAGACGCAGATCGCGCCGGCGGTGTACTTCTGCGAGACCGGCATGCCCCACTTGACGTAGTCCCACTGACCGCTCTTCTTGTGGAGCTGGCGCACCGAGGCGTGCACCAGCCGGACCTTGGTCACGGTCGCCGCGAGCGTCCCGTCCCGCAGCGCGCCCCGGTCACCCATCCCGAGGAACAGCCGCGAGGACTGCTGCAGCCGCCGGCCCGGGCCCTTCACACCGCCCAGGCGGCCGGTGGACCGCAGTGTGTAGGCGCCGGTGGGGGAGAGGTAGGTGCCGATGAGGCCGACCGTGCCCTGGAGCATGGAGGCCGTGCCGTGGTGGTGGTCGAAGAAGCCCTCCGCCGCCTTGACGTCGGCCGGGCTCCAGTCCGGCGGCTCCGTCTCGGCCTCGTGCAGGAACTGCGCGAGACGCTCGGGCAGATGGGACAGGTCCACGCCGCGACCCAGCTTGTTGACCGTGCGGAAGAGTCCGTTGACCCCGTCGACCTCCTTGTTGTCGATCAGATCGGACACCAGGTTGTCGGCCGCCGGATCGCCCTCCTGATTGGCGGCCTCCAGTTCGGTCGCGATCTGATCCATGTTCAGTGCCACGGCATGACTCCGTTCGTCGACGGTCGCTCACGATGAGCGACGGGGATCACTCTCGGTGACCATGCCAGTGATCGCAGCGATTGACGATGCCTCATCCGAGGCATCCGGGCGCACGCCCCCCGCGCCCGGGAAGCGCACCTCCGGAACCGGCGGCGCGCCCCTCGGAGCAGGCGGGCAGCGAACGGCCGGGCGGCCCGCGCCTCAGGCGGGAGAGGGCACCCGTTCGGACGGAGGCGGCGGTCCCGGTGGCGTGCCGTCGCCGAAGGGACGCCCGCCCAGCGCCTCCCGCCCGTGGGGCGAGAGCCAGCCCCCGGTGGCGGGGCCACGGGGCACGATCCCGGTCGGGTTGATGTCGTGGTGGACGACGTAGTAGTGCTGCTTGATCTGCTCGAAGTCGATCGTGTCGCCGAAGCCGGGCGTCTGGAACAGGTCCCGCGCGTAGCCCCACAGCGCGGGCAGCTCGGTCAGCTTCTGCCGGTTGCACTTGAAGTGGCCGTGGTAGACGGCGTCGAAGCGCGCGAGGGTCGGGAAGAGGCGGACGTCAGCCTCGGTGATGGTGTCGCCGACCAGATAGCGCTGCCCCGTGAGCCGCTCCTCCAGCCGGTCGAGCCGCTCCCACAGCTTCCGGTACGCCGAGTCGTACGCCGCCTGGCCGCGCGCGAAACCGCACTTGTAGACGCCGTCGTTGACGTCCTCGTACACCTGCCGGGCGATCTCGTCGATCTCGTCGCGCCACTTCTCCGGATAGAGCTCAGGCGCTCCGTCCCGCTGATGAGCCGTCCACTGGCTGCCCAGGTCGAGCGTGATCCGCTCGAAGTCGTTGGTCACCACCTCGCCGGTGGGCACGTCGACGAGCGCGGGCACGGTGATGCCGTGCGGATAGCCGGGATCGCGCCGGAAGTACGCCTCCTGGAGCCGTTCGATGCCGAGGACGGGGTCCCTGCCGCCCGGGTCCAGGTGGAAGGACCAGCTGCGCTCGTCGTGCACCGGCCCCGCGATGCCCATCGACAGGACGTCCTCCAGACCCATGAGCCGCCGCACGATCGCCGCCCGGTTCGCCCACGGACAGGCCCGCGCGATGACCAGCCGGTACCGTCCGGGCTCCACGGGCCGGCCGTCCCGCCCGTCCGCGGTGATCCGTGTCGTGAGATAGCTCCGGTCGCGCTCGAACGCGCCGCCACCGTCACCGGCCATGGTCCCGAGCCCTCCTCGTCCGGCATGCGTCAGGGCCGATCGGGTCGGCCACGCACTGGCGGCTACCCGCGCCGGCCCGTACTACGCGCCATCGGCGGCAGCCGTCGGGGGCGGCGGCGGGGCGGAGGTGCCGAAGGCACGACGGTAGGCGGCGGGTGAGACGCCGAACGCCGTCCTCATGTGGGCGCGCAGCGAGTTCCCCGAACCGAGCCCGGCCCGGTGCGCCACCAGGTCGATCGGCAGATCGGTCGTCTCGAGCAACTGCTTGGCGAGCTCCAGCCGCTGTGCGGTGAGCCACTGCACGGGCGTCATGCCGACCTCGTCGCGGAACCGGCGCGTGAAGGAGCGCAGGCTCATCCGGGCGTGCTCGGCGAGCCGGGCGAGGGTGAGCGGTTCCGTGAGGTGTTCGAGGGCCCAGGCGCGGGTGGCGGCGGTGCCCGCCAGGCTGGGCTCCGGGACCGGACGGTCGATGAACTGGGCCTGGCCGCCGTCCCGCCAGGGCGGTACGACACACATGCGCGCGGCGCGGTTGGCCGCCGCGGCGCCGTGGTCGCGCCGGATCATGTGCAGGCACAGGTCGACGCCGGCGGCCACGCCCGCGGAGGTCAGGACGTCGCCGTCGTCGACGAAGAGCACGTCCTCGTCGACCTTGACCCGCGGATAGGCCCGGCGGAACTCCGGTGCCAGGTTCCAGTGCGTGGTGGCCGGCCGGCCGTCGAGCAGCCCGGCGGCGGCCAGCACGTACGAGCCGGAGCAGATCGACACGAGCCGGGTGCCCGGCCGGATCCCCGCGATGGCCGCGCGGACCTCGGACGGCAGCGGGCCGCCCTGCCCCAGCTCGGGCATGGCGTGGGTGGGCGGCAGGACCACCGTGTCGGCCGTGGCGAGCGCCTCCGGCCCGGCCGCGGGCTGCACGGTGAAACCGGCGTCGCTGAGGACGGGCGCGCCGTCGGCCGTGCAGACGGTGACCTCGTAGAGCGGGCGCCCCTCGGCGTCCACGGCGCTGCCGAAGACCCGGGAGGGGATGCCGAGCTCGAAGGGAGGAACGCCCGGGAGCGCGAGCACGGCGACGCGATGCGGCCCGCCGTGCCCCGCCGCCCCCAGGTCCTCCTCGCCCCACCGGTCCCGCGGGTCCCGCTCCTTTCGCACGGCCGTTCCCGTGATGTCGCTCATGGCCAGATCCTGACACATCATGGCCAGCTGGCCAATACCGTGCCGTGGCCGGGTGCCCGATCGTGGAGCGGTCGGACGACGACGGACACGAGAGACGGAAACGAGGAGAACGCATGCGTGCGATGGTCGTGGAGCGCTGGGGCGGACCCGAGACGCTGGTCGAGCGCGAGGTGGAGCGCCCCGAGCCGGGCCTGAACGAGGTCCTGGTCCGGGTCCACGCCGCCGGGGTGAACCCGGTGGACTGGAAGACCCGCGCGAGCGGGGCGCTCATCACCTGGGGCGAGGTTCCGGTGGTCGGCTGGGACGTCTCGGGCACGGTCGAGGCCGTCGGCCCCGGCGTCGGCGTCTTCCGCCCCGGTGACGAGGTCTTCGGGATGCCGCACTTCCCGCGCCAGGCGGGCGCGTACGCCGAATACGTGGTGGCACCGGCCCGCCACCTCGCCCCGAAGCCGGCGTCCCTGACGCACGTGGAGGCGGCGGCGCTGCCGCTCGCCGCCCTGACCGCGTGGCAGGCGCTCGTCGACGCGGCGGACGTCCGGCCCGGTGAGCGGGTCCTGGTGCACGCCGCCGCCGGCGGCGTGGGCCACTTCGCCGTACAGATCGCCAAGGCCCGCGGCGCGTACGTCATCGGCACCGCGAGCGCGGCCAAGCACGACCTGGTACGGGAGCTCGGCGCGGACGAGGTGATCGACTACCGCGCGGCCCGCTTCGAGGACGTCGTGTCCGACGTGGACGTCGTCCTGGACGGCATGGGCGGGGAGACGGCCGAGCGTTCCCTGAAGGTGCTCCGCGAGGGAGGTCGGCTCATCACCCTGCCGGGCCCGGACGACGTCCCCGAGGCCCGCGACGGTGTCCGCACCGCCTGGGTCCTGGTCGAGCCCGACCACCTGGGCCTGCGCGAACTCGCGGCCCTGGTGGAGCGCGGGGAACTGCGGCCGGTCGTCGACACCGTGCTGCCGCTCGCCGAGGCGTCGAAGGCCCACGAGATCGGCGAACGCGGCCGGACGACGGGCAAGATCGTCCTCACGGTCGCCTGACCTGACCTGACCCGACCTGACCCGACCCGACCTGCCCGGGCCCCAGGCCCGGGGTCGGGCTCCGGCCGGGGCGGCCCACCAGGTGCCTCCTCAGGGCGCGAGGCGGGCGTGGACCTGGCCGTCGGTGATCCGGGTCTCGAAGGCGGGCTGGGGCGACGTCGCCGGGCCCGTGACGTTCCAGCCGTCCTCCAGGCGGAAGGTGCTGCCGTGCCAGGGGCAGACCAGGCAGCCGTCCACGACGCTGCCGTCGGCGAGCGGGCCGCCCATGTGGGTGCAGCGCTCGGCCAGCACCCGCACGGTGTGCTCGTCCGTCCGCACCGCGACGACGGTCACCTCGCCCAGGGGAATGCGGCGGGGCCGGCCGGGGGAGAGGTCGTCGAGGGCGATCAGCCGGTGCCAGCCGGGCGGGACGAGCGCCGCGACCTGCTCGGCGTGGTTGGCGCCCGCGGCCTGCCGGTAGGCCAGGTGCCCGCCGATCGCGCCGCCCGCCGCGATCGCGCCCGCGCCGCAGAAGCCCCACGCGCGGCCGCGCAGGTGGCGGCCCCGGCAGCGGGCGGTGAAGGAGCAGGCGTAGCAGACCACGCCCGTGATGTTCGCCGCCGCGTGCACCAGGCCCACGCGCATCTGGGGGCGGCGCAGCTCGGCCCAGTCGACCCAGCCGCTGATCGCCGCCGGGACGGCGCCGACGAGACCGGCGCCCACCAGCAGCCGCGCCGCGCGCCGCTGCCCGGGCACGAGGTCGAGAACGGCGGCCGACAGCCACGCGCCGATGGGGAACTGCACGAGCGCCGGATGCAGCGGGTGCCCCAGCCATCGCCCGTGCAGGACGTCACGGGCGGCGCCCAGCGGCAGCGCCCGTACGGCACCCCGCAGGACGTCCGCGAGCCGGTCGGCCCGCGGGGACTTCTCCAGCCGGCCCATGGCCCGCAGGAGGACGCCGGGCCCGTCGCCGGAGGGGAGTGCCGACCGAAGGACGCTGGGCAAGGTGTTCATACCGCGCGTCTAACCGCACGGGACGAGGGCGAAACGGACGTCCCCGGAACGGACGTCCCCGGAACGGACGCCTCCGAGACAGGCACCCCGAGACAGGCATCCTCCAAGCCGAGACGCAGCGCCCGTCCCCGAGGCGGCCCGCTCCGGTCCCGTCGGCGCGTCACTCGTCCGTCTGGTCGTCCATGTTGAGCACCTCCGGCGCGATGCCCCGGGCGGTCACCACCCGCGCGGTGCCCCTCACCAGGGCGTAGCCGAGGCCGACCACGGCGATCCGGCCCGACGCGACCTGGTCGGAGAGCAGCCGCGACCGGTCGAGGAGCAGGTCGACGGTGAGCCGGATGTGTTCGTCCCGGATGTCGCTGTCGGCGGTGAGGCCCGCGGCACGCGCGGCCAGGATGCTCGACGTGACCCGCTCGACGACGTCGCGGACGAACCCTCCCGCGGAGTGGCCGTACTCCACGGCCTCCTGGGCCGCGGCGATCGCGCCGCACGAGTCGTGCCCGAGCACCACGACCAGGCGCGCCCCGAGCACGCTGGTCGCGTACTCGACGCTGCCCAGTACCTCAGTCCCCAGGCAGTGCCCGGCGGTCCGCACGACGAAGAGGTCGCCGAGCCCCTGGTCGAAGATGATCTCGGCGGCCAGCCGCGAGTCGGAGCAGCCGAGGATGACGGCGAAGGGAGCCTGCCCGGGAGCGAGCAGGGAGCGCCGGGCGGCGTCCTGGTTGGGATGCTCGGTCGTGCCGGACACGAAGCGCTTGTTGCCGGCGAGCAGCGCGTCGAGGGCTGCCACGGGAGAGCTTCTGCTCATGTCTCCACCTGGGGTGCGAATGACCGGCCGGACGCGGCCGCGCGTCCGGCGCCGGGTACGAAGCACGGACCCGCGGTCGCGTCGGCACGTCCTCGGGGGCTGTGCGCTCGCCGCCGGTCGTATGGGCGACCGCTCCGTAACCACCCTGGCAGACGGCCCCGACCCGCGCGAGTCGCGCCGGAGGGTCGTCGGACGGCCCGAGCCGTCGTGCGGACCCGTCCCGGCGCGGCGGAAGCTCAGCGGTGGAGCAGGTCCGGCCAGTCGTACGGGACGCGGCCGGCCGGTCCCGGGGCCGGCTGCTCGGCCGGGTGGCCGGTCGGCGGGGCCAGCTCGGGGCCGGACTCGTACATGACGTCCGTGGCGTAGTTCCAGTACCACTCCTCGCCCGGCTCGAAGCTCTGGACCAGGGGATGCCCGGTGGCCCTCCAGTGGGCGGTGGCGTGCTGCGCCGGTGACGAGTCGCAGCAGCCGATGTGGCCGCACTGGGCGCAGCGCCGCAGGTGGAACCACCAGCCGCCCGCCTCGTCGCACTCCGCGCACCCGGTGCCGCCGGGCGGGACGTCCGGGTCGATGCCCTCGATCTCGGTCATGCGCACTCCCTCATACGGGCTCCTCGGCCGTCCCGGCCTCCGCCTCCGCCCCGGTCTCCGCCTCGTCCGCCACGTCGGGGGCCGTCAGCGGCAGCAGCACCTGGAAGCGGGTGTCACCCGGTACGGACTCGACCTGGAGGCTGCCGTGGTGCTTGTTGACGACGATCCGCCAGGAGATGTCGAGACCGAGCCCGGTGCCCTCGCCGACCGGCTTCGTCGTGAAGAAGGGGTCGAAGATCCGGCTCCGGATGTCCTCGGGCACCCCGGGGCCCGTGTCGCGGAACTCCACCAGGGCCCGGTCGCCCTCCCGGGCCGTGCGAACGGTCAGGGTGCCCTCCTCGCCCGTACTGCCGATGGCGGCCACCGCGTTGTCGATGAGGTTGGTCCACACCTGGTTCAGCTCCGCCGGATAGGCGGGCACGTCCGGGAGCGAGCGGTCGTAGTCCTTGACCACCCGGATCCGGGGACCGATCTTCCCCGACAGCATCAGCAGCGTGCTGTCGAGGAGTTCGTGCACGTCGACGTCGCGGTGCGGGGCGCGATCGAGCTGCGCGTACTGCTTGGCCGCGTCCACCAGGTGGGAGATCCGTGTGGTCGAGTCGTCGATCTCGTCCATCAGCAGCTCGGTCTCCACCGTGTAGTTGAGCCAGCCGATCGCCCCCGGCAGGACGTCCTCGGCCACGGTCGCCGCGACCTGTTCCAGCCAGTCCGTGTCGAGGCCGGCCTGGACGAAGGTGGGCGCGAGCCGCCAGCCCTCCGGAATGCCGTGGTCCTCCAGCCAGTCGGCCAGCTCGTCCTCCCGGTCGGACGCCTCCAGCGGCGTCAGCGCCGGCGCCTTGGCGACGCGCTCGGCGGTGCGCTCCTGGATCTCGATGAGCTCGGCGAGCGCCTCCCGCGAGTACGGGCCGCGGGCGATGAACGCGAGCTTGTGCCGCATCTTGCCCACCCGCTCCCGCAGCGCCGCCGTGGCGCGCACGGCCGCCGCGGCCGGGTTGTTGAGCTCGTGCGTGAGCCCCGCCGACAGCGATCCGAGCGCCAGCAGGCGTTCCCGCTGACCGATGGCCCGCTGCGTGTTCTTGGAGCCGAAGAACAGCCCCTCCAGCAGGTGCGCCGCCATCGGGAACCACTCCCGCATGATGTCCGCGAACGACTCCGCGGGCAGCACGAAGAACCGCGTCGGCTCGGTCACCCGCATGGTGTTGACATACGTCTGCGGGACCCGGTCGCCCAGATACGCCTGCATGGCGCCCGCGTACACACCGCGCTGCGAGGTCCGGCTGACCTCCACGTCGTCACCGCCCACCCTCCGGTACAGGACGACGGTGCCCTCCACCATCACGTAGAAGCAGGTGGCCGGGTCGCCCTCGGTGTACACCGGGCCGGGTTCGAACCGCTCCATGCGCCCCTCGGCGCACAGCCGTCCGAGCTGCTCGGGGGAGAGCTTCTCGAAGAGGAACAGGGAACCGATCTCGTGCGGGTCGCAGGGCATGTGTTCCGGCGCGCCGTCCGGCGTCGCCGTCGGCCAGGCGCTCATGACTGCTCCAGATAGCGGTGGACGAGCATGACGGCCATGGCTCCCTCTCCCACGGCGGACGCCACGCGCTTCGCCGACTCGGCGCGCGCGTCACCCGCCACGAACACTCCGGGCACGCTGGTCTCCAGGTGGTACGGCGGCCGGTCGAGCTCCCACTCGGGCGGCGGCGCGCCGTCCGGCGTGAGGTCGGGGCCGGCCAGGATGAAGCCGTCCTCGTCCCGCAGCACCGTGCCCTCCAGCCAGTCGGTCAGCGGGGCCGCGCCGATGAAGACGAACAGCCACTGGGCGTCGACGACCTCGCAGGAGCCGGTCACCGCGTCCCGCAGGGTCAGCCGCTCCAGGTGCTCCGTGCCGTGCGCCTCCTCGACGACGGTCCTCGGCCGCACGGTGATGTTCGGCGCCTCCCCGATCTGCTGGATCAGGTAGTACGACATCGACGCCGTCAGCGACTCGCCGCGCACCAGCAGCGTCACCGACTTCGCGCCCCGCGCCAGGAACACGGCCGCCTGGCCCGCGGAGTTGGCGCCGCCGACGACGTACACGTCCTGGCCCTCGCAGGACGAGGCCTCCGTGAGGGAGGAGCCGTAGTACACCCCGCGCCCGGTCAGGTCCTCGCAGCCCGGCGCTCCCAGCTGCCGGTACGACACTCCGGTCGCCAGGATGACGCTGTGGGCCGCGACCGCCGAGCCGTCCGAGAACCGCACGACGCGCGCCGGCCCCTGCACCTCGAGACCCGTGACCTCGCGCGCGGTGAGGATCTCGGCGCCGAAGCGGCTCGCCTGGCGGCGGGCGCGTTCGGTGAGCTGTGCGCCGGACACGCCGTCGGGGAACCCGAGGTAGTTCTCGATCCGGGAGCTCTGGCCGGCCTGCCCGCCGGTCGCCGACCGCTCGACCAGTACGGTGCGCAGCCCTTCCGAGGCGCCGTACACCGCCGAGCCGAGCCCCGCCGGCCCGCCGCCGATGACGACCAGGTCGTAGAACTCGGCGGCCGGCGTGGTCGCGAGCCCCACCCGCGCGGCCAGTTCGGGCGGCTCCGGCGCGGTCAGCGCGGTGCCGTCCGGCGTGATCACCAGCGGCAGCCGCCGGCCGTCGGCCCCGGCCGCGGCGAGCAGCCGCCGGCCCTCGGGCTCGTCGGACGAGTACCAGCGGTACGGCACCTGGTTGCGGGCCAGGAACTCGCGCACCCGTGAGGAGGGCGCCGACCAGCGGTGACCGACGACCTTGGTCGCGGGCACCGGCCGGTAGTCGCTGGACCGCCAGGCGCTGAGCAGGTCGTCCACGACCGGGTAGAGCTTCTCCTCCGGCGGGTCCCACGGCTTGAGCAGGTAGTGGTCGAGGTCGACGACGTTGATCGCGTCGATGGCCGCGTTGGTGTCGGCGTACGCGGTCAGGAGCACGCGCCGCGCACCCGGGTACACGCCGATCGCCTGTTCGAGGAACTCGACGCCGTTCATCTGCGGCATGCGGTAGTCGGCGAGGATCACGGCCACGAGGTCGCCGCGCAGCTTCAGCTCGCGCAGCGCCTCCAGCGCGGACCCGCCGGACTCGGCGCGCACGATCCGGTAGCCGCCGCCGTAGCGGCGCCGCAGGTCGCGGGCGATGGCGCGGGAGACTCCCGGGTCGTCGTCCACGGTCAGGATGACGGTCCGTGCCGCGTCGGTGCCTGGTGCCATGCGTCTCCGCCCTGCGCGCTCCGGACGTCCGGCACGGCGAGCTGCCGGCGCCCGCTCCCGCCCATCGTATGTTCGATCTCACGCGCCCGCCCGTGTCCACGCCCGCCCGTGTCCACGCCCGCACCGGCCGCGCCGCCGCCCGCCGGGAGGTTCGTGATCAGGTGCCCTGCCCCCTGCCCCCTGCCGCGCCGGGAGGAGAGACTGACCGCAGCCGAATCGCCGACCGTGACCGAGGGAGACGCTCACACCATGCTCACGCCCCCATCGCCGTCCGGAGCGGAACACCGCTCGGAGGAATCAGCCGTCCGGATCGGTGCTCTCGTTCCGCTGTCGCCGCCTGGTTGGGTCGAGGCCGGCCGGCATCTGCTCGCGGGACTCGAGCTGGCCGTCGGCGAGGTCAACGACACCGGAGGGATCGACGGCAGGCCGCTCGAACTGGTGGTCCGCGACACGGCGGCCGACCCGCGGAAGGCCGCGGATGCCGTGGACGAACTGGCCGGCCTGGGCGTGGCCGCGCTGGCGGGGGAGTACCACAGCGTCGTCGCCCGCGCCGCCGCCGCAAGGGCCGACGCGCTCGGCGTGCCGTTCCTCTGCTCGTCGGCGGTGCTCGACGGCCTCACCGAGGAGCCGACGGACTGGGTCGCGCGCCTCCCTCCGGCGCAGTCGCACGGCTGGCGGCTCTACGCGGACTTCCTCCTCGGCGCGGGCCACAGGCGCATCGCCGTGGCCACCCAGCCGAGCGTCTACTGGGCGGCGGGGATCGGCATCCTCCGGGACCACCTCTCCGCGCACGGCGGCACCGTGACCGAACTCGACGCGAGCGCACTCGACCCGGCCGCCCTGTGCGACCGACTCGCCGCCGACGGCGCGACGGCCCTCCTCCTGCTGGTCGGCTTCCCGGAGCCCGCGGTGTCGATCGTCAAGGCCGTCCGCCACGACCAGCGCCTCGCCGGGATCCTGATCGGTGCTCCGGCCGGGCAGCCGGAGTTCGCCGACTGGGCGGCCTCGCTCGGCGCGCACGGTGCCGCCGTCCCGTTCCTGCGCTATCTGCCCGAGCGTCTCGGACCGCTCGGCGCACGAGTCGGGGCGGCCCTGCGCGAGCGGCTGGGCGAGGCGCCTTCCTTCGTCGCGTTCGAGGGCTACGACACCGTCGTGGTCCTGGCCGGCCTGCTGCGTGCGCACGGCACCGACCGGGCGCGCATCGCCGCGTCCTGGCCGCAGGTCGCGGTCGAGGGGACGCGTGGGCGGATCCGGTTCTCCCGTACGCCCGGCATCGGCGTGTGGCAGTGGACGTGGCCGCCGGCCCAGGTCGTGGACCGGGATCCGGCCGGACCCGACCGCTTCCGCATCCTCCGCTCCGGCTGAGGTAGCGGGCGGCCTCTCCGTTTAAGCGGTGACGAAAATGTGGTCGGCGAGGGCGTGCGCGGCGGAAGCTCTTCACGGCACCCGGCCGGGAAGCCCACCACATCATTCCTTCCGACGACGGGACGGCCATGACTCGTACGAACTCCGCCCGCGCAGTGCAGACCGACGTGAGGCTCGACGTGAGGACGGAAGCGAGGATCGAAGCGAGGGCCGCCCGCGGCCGAGCGGTCGGGGGCCGCCTCAAGGCCCTCACGCTCGGGCTCACCGCGCTGGCCCTCGGCCTCACGGGGACCGTCGCGACGACCGCGCCGGCCGCCGCCGCGCCCCTGATCCTCACCGGGCCCTCCTTCACCGGCGACGAGAGCGCCGAACTGATCAAGAAGGAGGACGGATTCCGCATCTGGGAGAACACCGACGGTTACGCCGGGGACTGGCCCTGGGGTGAGGACTGGGTCCACGGCAGCGGGTGGAGCGGCGCCGACTCCCGCAGCGTGTACTTCGCCGACCTCAACGGCGACCGTCACAAGGACCTGATCAACCTGTCGGGCGACAGCTTCCGCGTCTGGCACCACAACGGGAACTCGTTGCGCTGGAACCCGTGGGGCGACGAGGTCCGGACCGGCAGCGGGTGGTCCGGGCACGACCCGTCGAGCATCTGGTTCGCCGACATCACGGGCGACGGCCTGGCCGACCTGGTCGAGAAGAGCGGCGACACGCTCAGCTACTACCGGAACCTCGGTGGCGGAACGAGCTGGGCCGGCGCCGTGACCATGGGCCACGGCTACGCCGGACGCGACCCGCGCTCCATCTGGTTCGCCGACCTCAACGGCGACCAGAAGGCCGAACGCGTTGAACTGTCCCAGGGTTCCTTCCTCGTCGCCCCCAACACCGCCGGCCACACGGGCGGTTGGCCATGGGGCGTCACCAGCTACTACACCGGCAGCGGATGGTCGGGCCACGACCCGTCGAGCCTCTGGTTCGCCGACATCACCGGGGACGGCCGCGCCGACCTCGTGCAGAAGAACGGCGACGAGCTGAGGTACTTCCCCAACTCCGGCTCGGGTACGGGCGGTACGAGCTGGAGCGGCGCCGTCCACGCCGGCTCCGGGTGGTCGTCCGTCGATCCCAAGGGCATCTACTTCGCCTGACGGACCCCACGACCCACGGGGGAAACGGGGGAGCACGGGGGAACGGGGGAAACGCGGCCCCGGAGTCGGTCTACGGCTCCGGGGCCGCCGTCTCCCCGCCCGTCCCCGAGCCCAGCAACTCATCCGCCAGGGTGGTCCGTTGGTGCAGCACCCAGCGGCCCGAGCGGCGTGAGGTCACCAGCCGGCAGCGGCGCAGCACCGCGAGGTGCTGCGACACCGCCGCCGCGCTGAGGTCGAGATAGGCCGCGAGCTGGGTCGTCGACAGCGGCAGGTCGAGATGGGTGAGCAGGGCGGCCCGGCTGCGCCCCATCAGATCGCCGAGCGGCTCGGCGGACGCCTCGGACGACGACCGCTCCGTCCACAGCCGGCCGATCCCGCGCGGCGAGTACGTGAGCGTCGGCTGGTACGGCTCGTTGTGCAGCACGAGCAGGCGGGGCCAGGCGAACACACAGGGCACGAGCAGCAGTCCCGCACCGGCGGCCTCGCGCCGGGCCGAGTGGAGCGGCTTGTCGATACGGAGCCGGTCCACCTCGTAGCGCGCCTCGGGGTGCAGGTCGTCGAAGACCTTGGCGAGGCCACCGGTCGTGAGCTGCTGTGCACGGTGGGCGATGTCGGCGTCGTCGAGGGCCCGCAGCCGAGGCCAGACCGGCTCGACGGCGGCCCGCCAGTACGCGGCCATGGCATCGACGACACGGGGCAGTTCGTGGTCGGGATCCTCGTACAGAGGGCGGATCACGACCGGCAGTTCGCCGTCGGTGCGCAGCTCGTCGAGCGAGGTGCGCACGACCTCGCCGGGCGTGGCGGCGATCGCCGCCAGCTCGTCGCCGAAGTTCCCGGTCAGCGCCTCCGGCGGCGGCGCGAGGAAGTCCGGCACGATCCGCGGCCCCCGCGCGAGCGCCAGCAACACCCGCAGATCGAGCCCGGTCACCCTCGGCGCCGCGAACTCCAGCCACGGCCGGTGCACCAGCGGCCGCCGCGTGCCCGCCAGCACGGGCACGCTGTGCACCAGTTCCTCGAGCGGTGAGCGCGCGAAGCGTATCCGCGTCAGATCGTCGGGCCCGAAGATGATGTCGATCACGTGTCGGAGCGTACCCGTCGCGCCCCGGGCCGGAGGCGGATGCCGGCGGTCGCGGAGTTCGGGTGCTCTCGCCGGTGTGCGCAGCTCCTCGTGGGTGACCTAGAGGGCGTCCTCGCAGAGGCAGGCGCTCCTGGCGGCGGGGACGGCGGCCTGGTGGCGGTCGGCGACCTCGCGCAGGAGCGGGAAGAGCCGGGCGACGTGGTCGCCGGCGAGCCGGCAGCGGATGCGGACGCCCTCGCGCCGGGTGGCGACGAAACCGGTCTGCTTGAGCGTCTGCGGGTGAGCCGAGGCGGTGGTCATGTGGAGCCCGGCGGCCTTCGCGAGCGCGTCGACGGTGTCGTCGCCCTGGGCGAGCAGATCCGGCAGTTCCAGGCGCTTTCCGCCGGCCGGCGCCTTGCCGCCGGCCGCGCACGCGTCGTACGGCGCGGCCTTCGTGCCGGCCTTCGCGACGGCCTTGGCGCCGGTCTCGGCGGCGCTCCCGTCGGCCTCGCGCCGGCGTCCCGCATTGCTTCCTCCACCTATTCGTGGATGACTGAAACTGACGCCCTGCGGTGACGCTGCCCGCCCGGTGAACGCACGCGCAGGCGCCCTCAGGCCTCGGACAAGGAGGGCACGATGGGCTTCGCCGACGATCACCTGATTCCTCTGGTCGACGACGGCCTCGGCAACAGCGCCTACCTCGTGGACCTGGGCGACGGCCGCGCCCTGGCCGTCGACGCCTGCCGGGACCTGCGCGCCCTCCGCACCGCCGCCGAGCGGCGCGGACTGACCGTCGCGTACGCCGCCGACACCCATCTGCACGCCGACTTCCTCTCCGGCGCGGTCCAGCTCGGCCACGAGCACGGCGCCACGGTGCTCGCCTCCGCCGCCGGTCGCCGCGCCTTCCCGCACCGGGGCCTCGCCGACGGCGACGAGACCGATCTCGGCGGGCTCACCCTGCGCGCCCTGGCCACCCCCGGTCACACCGACGAGCACCTGTCCTTCCTGCTCCTCGACGGCGGCCGGGAGCTCGGCGTCTTCACCGGCGGCTCGCTGATCGTGAACTCCGCCGCCCGCACCGACCTCCTCGGCGCCGACCGCACCGAGGAACTCGCCCGGGCCCAGTACCGCTCCCTGCGCCGGCTGGCCGAGCTGCCGGACGCGACCGCCGTGTGGCCCACGCACGGCGCCGGCTCGTTCTGCTCGGCCCCGCCCGGCAGCGAGCGCACCTCCACCATCGGCGCCGAGAAGCAGGCGAACCCGCTGCTCGCCGCCCGTGACGAGGACGCCTTCGTACGGCAGCTGCTCGCGGGCCTCGGCACGTACCCCGCCTACTTCGACCGGCTCGCCGAGGTCAACCGGCGCGGCCCCGCCGTCCTGACCGGGACCCCGCTCCTGGCGGAACTGTCCGCCGAACAGGTCCGCGCCCTCATGGCCGGCGGCGGTCATGTCGTCGACGTCCGTCCGGCCGCCGAGTACGCCGCCGGCCACATCCCCGGCTCCCTCTCCAACCCGCTGCGCGGCGCCTTCGCCACCTGGCTCGGCTGGCTCCTGCCCGACACGGCGCCGCTCGCCTTCGTCACGGGAGAGGGCCAGGACCCGGACGAGCTCGTCTGGCAGGCGTACAAGATCGGGTACGAGCGACTGGCCGGGCGTCTGGCCGGAGGCATGGCGGCCTGGCTCGCCGACGGCAACGGACAGACCACCACCGCCTTCGTCGCCGCCGACCGGGCGGGCCGCCGTCCGTACCTCGACGTGCGCCAGGCCGCGGAGTTCACCGCCGGCCACGTCCCGGGGGCGCTCCACGTCGAACTCGGCGGCCTCGGCCGGGTCGCCGCGGACGTCCCGGACGGAGCGGTCGTCGCCTGCGGCCACGGCGTGCGCGCCATGACCGCCGCCAGCCTCCTCGAACGCGCCGGCCACACCCGTCTCACCGTGCTCCGCGGCAGTCCCGCCGACTACGCCGCCGCCCACGGCCTGCGCCTCGCCGTGGGCCCGGAGGACACCCGCACGTGAGGACCGGCCGCGTGCCCGCCCCCGTACCCGCCGCCGACGCCTCCGGCCCTCCGCCCGTACGCCTCGGACTGCGCGAGAACCGGCTCCAGTTCACCCTGCTGGTGATCGTCAACGTCTGCGTCGGCGGCCTGGTCGGCCTGGAACGCACCACCGTGCCGCTCATCGGCTCCGAGACCTTCGGCCTGACCAGCGACCTCGCCGTCTTCTCGTTCATCATCGCCTTCGGCCTCACCAAGGCGCTCACGAACCTGGCCGCCGGAGCGCTGACCGCCCGCTTCCGCCGCAGGCAGCTCCTCGTCGCAGGGTGGCTGATCGGCGTCCCCGTCCCCTTCGCGCTCGCCTATGCGCCCTCCTGGGGCTGGGTCGTCGCGGCCAACGTACTGCTCGGCCTCAACCAGGGCCTGACCTGGTCGATGACGGTCAACATGAAGATCGACCTCGTCGGCCCCGCCCGTCGCGGCCTCGCCACGGGCCTGAACGAAGCCGCCGGATACACGGCCGTCGGCGCCACCGCCCTGCTCACCGGCTACCTCGCCACCGCCTACGGCTTGCGCCCCGTGCCGGAGCTCGTCGGCGTCGTCTTCGTCGCCGCGGGACTCGCCCTCACGCTCGCCGTGCGGGACACCGCCGCCCATGTCGCCCTCGAACTCGCCCGGCACACCGCGCCGTTGCCCACCGGCGAGGAGGCCGGCCTGAAAGCCGCCTTCGTCCGCACCTCCTGGCGCCACCGTTCGCTGCGCGGCGCCAGCCAGGCCGGACTCGTCAACAACCTCAACGACGGCCTGGCCTGGGGCGTCTTCCCGCTCCTCTTCACCGACCACGGGCTCGGACTCGCCGCCGTCGGCCTCGTCAAAGGCCTCTATCCCATCCTCTGGGGCCTCGGACAGATCCCCACCGGCCATCTCGCCGACCGCATCGGCCGCAAGCCCCTCGTCGTCACCGGCATGCTCGTCCAGTCGGCCGGTTTCGTCCTCGCGCTCGCCCTCCTCGACCGCCCGCTGCTCGCCGGCATCCTCTCCGCCGTCGCCCTGGGCCTCGGCACCGCCATGGTCTACCCGGCCCTCATCGCCTCCGTGTCCGACCACGCCCATCCCGCGTGGCGCGCCAACGCCCTGGGCACCTACCGCTTCTGGCGCGACCTCGGCTACGCGGTCGGCGCTCTCGTCGCCGGCGTCCTCGCCGACGCCTTCGGCCTCGACGCCACCGTCGTCGTGGCCGCCGCCCTCACCGCCGCCTCCGGTCTCCTCGCCGCCCGCTGGATCACCGAACAGCCGAAGGGCTGATCCATTGACGCGCGGAGGCCGCACTCCTACGTTTTCGTTCGGACTTACGGCTGTTGGTCGAAATCTCGAACGAAAGGGAGTCGCGTGCCCCGCACCGAACGCGCCACTCGCACCGCTCGTTTCACCCTCGATCCCGACTTCACCGTCGGCCCCGTCGATCCGCGTCTCTTCGGCTCCTTCGTCGAGCACCTCGGGCGCTGCGTCTACACCGGCATCCACGAGCCCGGCCACCCCGCCGCCGACGAGGACGGACTGCGCACCGACGTCCTGGAGCTGGTCCGCGAACTCGGCGTGACCGCCGTGCGCTATCCCGGCGGCAACTTCGTCTCCGGCTACCGCTGGGAGGACGGCGTCGGACCGGCCGGGCAACGGCCGCGCCGGCTCGACGCCGCCTGGCGCTCCACCGAGACCAACCGCTTCGGCCTGAGCGAGTTCATGGCCTTCCTGCGCAAGATCGGCCCTCGGGCCGAGCCGATGATGGCGCTCAACCTGGGCACCCGCGGCATCGCGGAGGCCATGGACCTCGTCGAGTACGCCAACCACCCCGGCGGCACCGAACTCTCCGACCGCCGCATCGCGCACGGCGACAAGGACCCCTTCGGCATCCGCCTCTGGTGCCTCGGCAACGAGATGGACGGCACCTGGCAGACCGGCCACAAGACGGCGGCGGAGTACGGCCGGCTGGCCGCCCAGACCGCCCGTGCCCTGCGCCGGATCGACCCCGGCCTCGAGCTCGTCGTCTGCGGCAGCTCGGCCCGCGACCTGCCCACGTTCGCCGCGTGGGAGGCGACCGTCCTGGAGGAGACGTACGAGGTCGTCGACCACGTCTCCCTGCACGCCTACTACGAGGAACAGGACGGTGACCGCGACTCCTTCCTTGCCTCCGCCGTCCACATGGAGGCCTTCATCCGGGAGGTGATCGCCACCTGCGACCACGTCGGCGCCCGGCTCAAGTCCCCTAAGCGGCTCACCCTTTCCTTCGACGAGTGGAACGTCTGGTACCAGCGCCGGCCCAACCCGCACCCGGTGGAGGACTGGCAGGAGGCCCCCCGCCTCCTGGAGGACGTCTATACGGTGACCGACGCCGTGGTCTTCGGCACCCTCCTGATCGCGCTGCTCCGCCATGCCGACCGGATCGCCGTGGCCTGTCTCGCCCAGCTCGTCAACGTGATCGCGCCGATCATGACCGAGCCCGGCGGCCCCGCCTGGCGCCAGACCGTCTTCCACCCCTTCGCCCAGGCCGCGCGGTACGGGCAGGGCACGGTCCTCGACGTACGCGTCGACGCGCCCACGTATCCCACGCCGAAGTACGGGGACGTGCCGCTGCTGCACGCCACCGCCGTGCGCGGCGAGGACGGGACCGTCACCGTCTTCGCCGTGAACCGCGACCAGCACGCCGAACTGCGCCTGGACGTGGCGCTGCGCGGTCTCGGCGTGAGCCGCGTGGTGGAGCACACCGCCCTCGCCGACGCCGACCCCGAGGCACGCAACACCCTCGGCGCGCCGGACCGGGTCGTGCCGCACGCCGTCCGCGGCACCGGCATCGCCGACGGCCGGCTGCGGGCCGTCCTGGAGCCGATGTCCTGGAACGTCGTCCGGCTGGCCTGACCGGCTGCCACGTGGATCCGTCACGTTGAATCCATTCACACGCGGGCCCGCGACGTGCGAGCCCACAGCGCTTCGAAAGTTCTCGGCGATCCCGTCCGAACCGTTGACGGCGCTGACCTGCGACCCTACTTTGTCCCAGCAAGCGCTTTCCTGAAACGTTCCAATCACGCGCGGGAGGACGAACTGTGCGTACGCAAGGCACTGTCGACCGTCGGAATCTGCTGAAGGTCGCGGGCGGATCCATGGCGGCCCTCGGTCTGACCGCGGCGGGTTGCGGCACCGGATCCGGCTCGGGAGACGGCACCGTCACCCTCCGGTACGCCTGGTGGGGCTCCGACGACCGGGCCAAGCGGATCAACCGGTCGATCGCCCTCTTCGAGAAGAAGTACCCGAAGATCAGGATCAAGACCGACTTCCAGCCCTACGCCGACTTCTGGAAGAAGTTCAACACCCAGGCCTCGGGCGGGAATCCGCCGGACGTCTTCCAGAACGCCATCGGCTTCCTGCGCAAGTACGACAAGAAGAACGTCCTCCTCGACCTGCGCGGGCAGGTCGAGGAGGGGAACCTCCGGCTCGACGGATTCCGCGCCGGACTGGAGAAGTTCGGCGAGGTCGACGGCAAGCTGCTCGGCATCCCCGTCGGCAGCAACTCCATGGCCCTCGTCGTCGACCGGACCGTGTTCGCCCGGGCCGGCGTGAAGCCGAAGCCCGGCTGGACCTGGGACGAGTACCACGCGGCCCTCGCCAGGATCCAGGACAGTCAGGGCCGGGCCGGCGATGCCGGCCCGTACGGGATCATGTACCTCTACGACCTCTACCTCCGCCAGCACGGCAAGGCCTTCTTCACCACCTCCGCACTCGGCTTCACCGAGGCCGACCTGACCGACTGGTGGACCAGGGCGTTCGAGCGCGTGAAGTCCGGCCTCTACGCCGACCCGAAGAAGACCATCCAGGCCAAGCCCAAGTCGGCCGTCACCGCCGAACTCGCCGGCTGCGAGTTCACGTGGGACAACTTCTCCGTCCGCTACTCCTCCGAGGGCAGGAGCCAGTACGGGCTCGCCCCGATACCGACCACGGACGGCCACAAGACCGGCCAGTACCTCGGCTCCCTCATGCTCAGCGGCTCCAGGCGGACCAAGCACCCCAGGGAAGTCGCCCGGTTCATCGACTTCATGGTCCACGACCCCGAGGTCGCGAAGATCATGGGCTACGACCGCGGAGTCCCCTCGACCGTCGCCCAGTACGAGGCGTACGTGCCCTCCGACCCGGTCGGCAGGCAGATCGCCGCCTACGAGAAGCAGCTGGTCGAGTCGCGCGTCCTGGAACCCATCACCCCGCACCCGGCCGGCGCCGACGTCGTCGAGGCCGCCTTCCTGCGGCTCTCCGAGGAGATGTCACTCGGCACCCGGCCGGTCCCCGACGCGGTGAAGCAGTTCTTCACCGAGGCGAAGACGGCCCTCGCCGCCTGATGGACGCCGCCGTGACCTCCGTACCGGCCGGCCCGGCGCCCGGCTCACCGCCGGGCCCGCCGGACCCCGCACCGCCGTCGGCGCCCACCACCGGCGGAGCGGGGCCGGGCCGCGCGGCCCCGCCGCGCCGGGCCCGCGGGACCCGCCGCGAGAACCTCGCCGGCTACCTGTTCCTCTCCCCGTGGATCACGGGCTTCCTGCTGCTCACCGCGGGACCCATGGTCGCCTCGCTCTACTTCGCCTTCACCGACTACAACCTGTTCGACGCCCCGCGGTGGATCGGCCTCGACAACTTCACCGAGATGTTCGGCGACCCCCGCTGGCGCACCTCCGTGGAGGTGACGAGCTGGTACGTGGTCGTCGGCACCCCGCTCAAGCTTGCCGCGGCCCTCGGCGTGGCGCTGCTGCTCAACCAGAGCCGGCGCGGCCAGGGCTTCTACCGGGCCGCGTTCTACGCCCCCTCGCTCATCGGCGCCAGCGTCTCCGTCGCCATCGTGTGGCGGGCGCTCTTCTCCGACGGCGCCGCCGTCGACCGCGCCCAGCAGGCCCTCGGCCTGGCGCCCGGCGGCTGGATCGGCGACCCGGACCGCATCATCTACGCCCTGGTGGCGCTGACCGTCTGGCAGTTCGGCGCCCCGATGGTCATCTTCCTGGCCGGACTCAAGCAGGTGCCGCGGGAGCTGTACGAGGCGGCCCAGGTCGACGGCGCGGGACCGTGGCGGCGGTTCTGGAACATCACCCTGCCGATGATCTCCCCGGTGCTCTTCTTCAACGTGCTCCTGGAAACCATCCACTCCTTCCAGATCTTCGGCTCCGCCTACATCATCGGCAGCCAGGGCAACGCCTGCGGCCCGGCCGACGGCACCCTCGTCTACACCTGCTACCTCTACGTCCAGGGCTTCGAGAACAGCCGCATGGGCCTGGCCTCGGCGATGGCCTGGATGCTGCTGCTCGCCGTCGGCCTGGTCACCGCGGTGCTGTTCTGGTCCCAGCGGCGCTGGGTGCACTACGAGGAGGACGCCCGATGAGTCCCAAGGCGGCCTCGGCGGCCTGGCACGCGGGGGCGCTCGCCGTCCTCGCCGTCGTCCTCTACCCCGTGGTGTGGGTCGTGGGCGCCTCCTTCAAGCCCAACGACGAGATCGTCGGCAGCCTGGAGCTGTTCCCCACCGCCCCCATCACCGACAACTACCGGCGGCTCGCGGACGGCATCGCCGACATCCCCATCGCCACGTTCTTCGGCAACTCCCTCCTCCTCGCCGTCGGTTCGGTGGTCGGGGTGCTGGCGTCCAGCTCGCTCGCCGCCTACGCCTTCGCCAAGGTCGGGTTCGCCGGGCGCGGCCTGCTCTTCACGCTGATGATCGGCACGCTGCTGCTTCCGTACCACGTGCTCCTCATCCCGCAGTACGTGCTGTTCCAGAAGCTCGAACTCGTCAACACGTACACGCCGTTGCTGCTCGGCAAGTACCTCGCAGCGGACGCCTTCTTCGTCTTCCTGATGCTCCAGTTCATGCGCGGGCTGCCGAAGGAGCTCGACGAGGCGGCCCGGCTCGACGGCTGCGGGCATCCGCGGATCTACTGGTCGATCGTGCTGCCGCTGTGCCGGCCGGCTCTGATCACGAGCGCGATCTTCACCTTCATCAACGCGTGGAACGACTTCCTCGGCCCGCTCATCTACCTCAACGAGCCGGAGAAGTACACCGTCTCCCTGGGCCTGAAGATGTTCGTCGACCAGGACGGCGTCGCCAACTACGGCGGCATGATCGCCATGTCGCTGGTGGCACTGCTGCCCGTCGTCGCCTTCTTCCTCGCCTTCCAGCGCCATCTCATCGACGGCATGGCCACCTCGGGGCTCAAGGGATGAGCGCGCCGCGTCGGCACGCGTGCTCGCCGGACGGGGCGCGGGGCGGATTCCTGGACCGCTTCGGGGTCTTCGCCGAGGCCCTCCTCGTGGGCGTGTGGGTCGCCGTCGCCGCGCTCCCGCTGGTCACCGTGCCGGCGGCGCTGGCCGCCGGCGCGAGCCACCTGAGGCGCTGGACGGGCGGGGAGGCGGCCGGGGTGCGGTCCTTCGCCCGCGACGTGCGGGTCGCGCTGGGCCGGGGCGGCTGGGCGGTGGGGCTCGGGCTCTGGGCCGGGCTCGGGCTGCTGGCGGCCGACCTCGCCGTCGTGCGGGGCGGGGGGCTGCCCGGCGGGCGGGTCGTCGGGGTCGTCGGGGTCCTGGCGGGGCTGTGGGCGGCGGTCGGTCTGCTGCGGGCTTGCAGCGCCTGGCGGGCGGGAGCCCGCTGGGGCGGGCTGCTCGCGGCCGGCGGCCGCCGGACCCTGCGGGATCCGGCCGGGTCCCTCCTCGTGGTCTGCGGGTTCGCCGTCGTCGGCGCCTCGGCCTGGTTCTCGGCGCCGCTGGCCGTGCCGGCGCTCGGTGTCTGTGTCGCCGCCGTTCTGGCGGTCGAGCAGCGTGCGGCCGTGGCCGCCGCCGCGTAGAACTGCCGCCGGTAGCGCTGTCGCGTGTAGCGCTGTCGGTGGTAGCGCTTCCGCTGGTCACACCCGTCGTGGTGCCGCGTGGGCCGCTCCGGGGGCCGCATTCGGGACTGCGTGATTTACGGCGCGGACTGGCCCGTCCTGTGCTGAACGCCCTTCTCCCGCGCCACACATCACGCGTCACGTCCCGAACGCGGCCCCCTGCGCGGCCCCCGCTTCCGTACGTCCTCGTCGAAAGGTTCGCCCATGTCCGTTCTACCTCGCCGCTCGCTTCTGAAGGCGGCCGCCGTCGCCGGAGCCGCCGCGCAGTTCAGCTGGGTGCTCGGGCGCGATGCCCAGGCCGCTCCCGCCGCCGAGGCCGTCTCCGAAGGGCGGCCCGCCACCATCACCTGGCTGGAGCCCGGCGGGCTCGGGGCCGCCGCCGGCTCCACCTTCGGTGTCGCCTGGCCCAAGGGCGTCCATGCCGGTGACACCGCTTTCGCTCTCACTTCTGCCGACGGCGATCCCGTGCCCGTACAGACATGGACGACCGCACGCTGGCCCGACGGTTCGCTCAAGTGGACCGCGCACGCCGTCGGGCCCGAGGCGGGCGGCATCGAGCGCTTCAGCCTCGCGCCCGGAACTCCCGCGGCGGCCGCGAAGGCCGTGACCGTTTCCGCGACGGATCGGCGGATCAGTGTCGATACCGGCGTTGTCCGTGTCGTGGTCTCCAGGGACGGCGGGAAGCTCGTCGAGTCCGTCACGCGTGGAGGTGTGAAGATCGCCACCGACGGGCGGCTCGTGCTGCTGCGGCAGGGCGACATCGACGACGGCGACCAGGGACACGCCAAGTGGGAGCGGTTCGACGGAGACATTTCGGGTGCGGTGGTCGAACAGGACGGTCCTGTGCGGGCCGTGGTCCGGATCGACGGCAAGCACCGGAAGGGGAGCCGGAGTTGGCTGCCGTTCTGTGTGCGGCTCTACTTCTACGCCGGATCCGAGTCCTTCCGCATGGTCCACACCATGACCTTCGACGGCGATCAGAACAAGGACTTCATCCGTGGGCTCGGCGTCCGCTTCGGCGTACCGATGCGCGATGCCCCTTACGACCGTCATGTCCGTCTCGCGGGCGAGGGCGCCGGGTTCCTCACCGAGGCCGTGCAGGGCATCACCGGGCTGCGCCGTGACCCCGGCGCCGCCGTGCGCAAGGCCCAGGTCAAGGGGGAGAAGCTGCCCGACCCCGCCACCTGGGACCAGCGGGTCACCAGCCGGCTGCAGTACGTCCCCACCTGGGGCGACTACAGCCTTGCCCAGCTCTCCGCCGACGGGTTCGCGATCCGCAAGCGCACCAAGGCCGGGCACGGATGGATCCCCGCCGGAGGAGGCAGGCGCGCGAGCGGCTTCGGCTACGTCGGGGGCGTCACCGGCGGACTCTCGTTCGGGCTGCGGGACTTCTGGCAGAGGCATCCCGCCCAGCTCGACGTCCGCGGCGCCGCCGGCGACGAGGCCGAGGTCACCCTCTGGCTCTGGTCACCCGAGGCGCAGCCCATGGACCTGCGCTTCTACCACGACGGCATGGGGCAGGACACCTATGCCGAGCAGCTCGAGGGCCTGAACATCACGTACGAGGACCACGAACCGGGGTTCGGCACCCCGTACGGCATCGCCCGGACCAGCGAGCTGATGTTCTGGGCCAACGCGAGCACGCCCGCCGCCGACGTCCTCGTCTCCCAGGCCGCCGCCGTACGCACTCCGCCGCAGCTCGCCGCGAGCCCGGAAGACCTCGTCCGTGCCCGGGTGTTCGGCGGACTGTTCTCCCCCGTCGACCGTTCCACCGCGGCCCGGGCGAGGATCGAGGACCGCCTCGACTACCTCTTCGCCTACTACAAGGACCAGGCCGAACAGCGCCGCTGGTACGGCTTCTGGGACTACGGCGACATCATGCACACCTACGACGAGGACCGGCACCAGTGGCGGTACGACGTCGGCGGCTACGCCTGGGACAACTCCGAGCTCTCGCCCGACCTCTGGCTCTGGTACGCCTACCTGCGGTCCGGCCGGGCCGACATCTTCCGGTTCGCCGAGGCCATGACCCGCCACACCGGCGAGGTCGACGTCTACCACCTCGGCACGTGGGCCGGCCTCGGCACCCGCCACGGCGTCCAGCACTTCGCCGACAGCGCGAAGCAGCAGCGCATCTCCACGGCCGTCTACCGCCGCCCCTACTACTTCCTCACCGCCGACGAGCGGGTCGGCGACCTCATGCACGACCTGGTCGACTCCGACGAGACCTTCCTGGTGCTCGACCCCATCCGCAAGATCCGGACCGAGCCCTACACCCCCGACCGGCACGCCCTCTCCATCGGCTTCGGCACCGACTGGAGCGGCCTCGCCGCGGCCTGGCTCACCGAATGGGAGCGCGGCGGCCCCAAGGCGGCCAAGGCCGAGGCCCGGCTGCGGTCCACCATGGAGACCATCGCCGCCCAGCCCAACGGCTTCGTCCAGGGCACCGGCCTCTACGACCTGGACACCGGCCGCTTCGCCGTCGCCGACAAGGCCGTCGTCGGAGTCTCCCACCTCTCCGCCATGTTCGGACTGGTCGAGATGTGCGCCGAGCTCATCGACCTCGTCGACATGCCCGCGTTCAAGGAGGCCTGGCTCGACTACTGTCGCTACTTCAACGCCACCAAGGCCGAACAGGCCGCCCGGTACGGCCAGCACTTCGGCACGCTCCTCCTCTTCCAGGGCCACTCCCGCCAGGACGCCTACGCGGCGGCCCAGCTGAACGACGCGAAGCTCGCCGAGCGGGCCTGGGCCAGGTTCGACAGGAGCGACGGCTACACCGCGGCTATGGTCTGGGACAAGACGCCCGTCCGGGGCCCCGACGCCCTCGAACCCGGCTACGAGCACCTGTGGATCAGCACCAACACCACCGCCCTGTACGGGCTCGCCGCCATCCAGAACCTCGCCCTCGTCGGCGACCGGTTGCCGAAGTGACGTCCGGGAGGATGATGATGAGAAGGACCGTTCTTGTCGTCGCGTCGGCGACCCTGGCCGGTGTGCTCGCCGCCGCACCGGCCGCCCACGCCGACGGGTCTCTCGGCCAGGGGCTCGACCACTGCGCCCCCACGGCCGCCGAAGGGCTCGCCTGCCACTTCGACGTCGCCCCCGGCACGTACGACGTCACCGTGACCCTCGGCGGAGAGACCGCCGGGGCGACCGCGATCTCCGGCGAGACCCGGCGGGCCCTGCTCGCCCAGACCGTCACCGGGGCGGGGGAGCGGGTCCGGCGCTCGTTCACCGTCGACGTCCGCGATCCCGAGGGCGAGCCCACCGGCACCGTCGGAAGCCCCGGGCTCGACCTGGTCGTCGGCGGGGCCGCGCCGCGTGTGACCTCGGTGCGGATCACCCCCGCGCCGGCCGCCCCGCGGCTGTTCCTCGTCGGTGACTCGACCGTCTGCGACCAGCCGGCCGCGCCCTACACCGGCTGGGGCCAGATGCTCCCCGCGCACCTGCGGCGCGGGATCGCGGTCGCCAACCACGCCGACTCCGGCGAGAGCACCGTCACCTTCCTCGCCGACCCGGCGCTCTTCGACCGCGTCGAGGCCGCGATCCGTCCCGGCGACCCCGTCCTGATCCAGCTCGCCCACAACGACAAGCAGACCGACGCCGTCACCTACCGGGCCAATCTCACCACCCTGGTCGAGCGGGTCCGGGCCCGGGGCGGCGAACCGGTCCTCGTCACGCCGATCGTCCGGCGCTGGTTCAGTGCCGACGGCACCCTGAACATCGGCATCGCCCTGCTCGTCAACGGCCTCGGCGTCGACCATCCCGCCGAGATCCGCGCCCTCGCCGCCGAGCTCGGAACCCCGCTCGTCGACCTCACGGCCCTCACCAAGGCGAGGGTCGAAGCGCTGGGGCCCGAGGCCTCCAAGGCGCTCTACCTCACGGCGGAGAAGCGGGACAACACCCACACCTCGGTACGCGGAGCCACGGAGTACGCGGCCCTCGTCGCCGAGGAACTGCGGGTCCGCGGCATCGTCCCGGAACGCCTCTTCCGCTGACCGAGGCACCGCCTGCGCCCGCCGCCGGCCGGCTGACGTGCCGGACGGCGGCGGGTCGGGCGGTCCTGGCGGTCACGCCCCGGGGCTCGCCGTGAAGGTGAACGAGAAGGAGGCGGGCGCGGCGGACAGGCGGTGTTCCGGGAGCACGCCCGGGCCGCAGGACTGGGATCCGATGCCGTGCTGGGCGTGGTCCAGGTGCAGCCAGAGGAGGTCGCCCGGCACCAGGTCGGTGCGGTGGGCGGCCGCGTCCAGCTGTTCCGTCGTCCAGCGGCGGGCCGTGAACCAGAACGCCGGGGCGCCGTCGACCCGTACGCCTCCGGTCCCGCCGGTCAGCTCCAGCCGGCGGGTGTCGATCCGCGCCCCGTTCTCCTGCGGACGCACGTACGGGGTCTGGAGACCGGCCACCGTCGACTCCCAGCGGCCGAGCCGGGCGGCCGCCCGCGTGTCCGGGTACGCCTCGCCGGGCCCGCCCCCGTACCAGACCACCCGGTCGAGGGCGGCCGGCAGGCCGAGCCGGACGCCGAGCCGGGGGAGCGGCACCGTCCACCCGCCGTCCGGAACGACGTCGACGACGAGGCCCAGCGCGGTGCCGTCGGAGGTCCACCGGTAGGTGACGGAGAGCCCGAGGTCCCGTCCCGCGGGTGCCACGCGCGACCGCACCGTGAGGGAGTCCGCCCCGACGCGCACCTCGTCGGTGCGGTGCCGCATCCGGTGCAGGCCGAGCGCGCGCCACGACGGTGCGCTGCGCACGTCCGGCTGCCAGGGCGCGCCCTCGTCGTTGTCCGTCGGCGCCCGCCAGACGTCGAGCCGCAGGCCCGTGACGGGCACGGCGCCGAAGGCCAGCGGCTCGCCGGTGCGGGCGTCGAACACACCGGGCCCGAGGGTGATCCGGTCCGCCGCCCCGGCCGGCCGCGCGCCCGTCGGAGGCAGTGGCCGGGCCGGCGGCGCCGAGGCCAGGACCTGGCCCCAGGCGACCTCGTGACCGGCGGACGCCCACGCGGTGTCGCGGGCGAGCACCGCCCGTACGGTCCACACCGTCTCCGCCCCGGCCGGATGGGCGGGCGGCTCCGGCAGCCGCACCACCGCGCTCCGGCCGGCGGGCAGCGTCGGCACGTCCAGCGGGCCCTGGGCGACCGTCTCGCCGTCGGCCCCGAAAGACCAGGTGAAGGCGAGGTGCGCGAGACCGGCGACGTCGTGGCCGTTGGTGACCGAGACCGTGCCCGGCTCCTCCCCGGCCACGATCCGGACCGGCTCGATCACCTTCTTGTACTCCAGCAGACCCGGCGACGGCGTACGGTCCGGGAAGAGCAGCCCGTCGCACACGAAGTTCCCGTCGTGCAGCTCCTCGCCGAAGTCGCCGCCGTAGCCGTAGCCGTACTCCGGGTGGACCAGGCCGTGGTCGATCCACTCCCACACGAAGCCGCCCTGGCACCGCTCGTAGGTCTCGAACAGCCGCTGGTACTCGGAGAGTCCGCCCGGCCCGTTGCCCATCGCGTGGGCGTACTCGCAGAGGACGAAGGGCAGTGCGCGGCGCGCCGCCGGGCCCCCGTCGGCGCGCCGGCCGATCTCGTCGACCTCGGCGTGCGGCGGGTACATCCGTGAGTAGACATCGGTGTCGCGGCACGAGCGGTCGCCCTCGTAGTGCACGGGCCGGGACGGGTCCCGCTCGCGGATCCACCGCGCCATCGCGGTCAGACCGGCGCCGGTGCCGCACTCGTTGCCCAGCGACCACATGATCACCGACGGACGGTTCTTGTCCCGCTCGACGAGCCGGGCCGCCCGGTCGAGCAGCGCCGGCGTCCAGCGCGCGTCGTCCACCGGATTGCCCCGCCACGCGAGCTCCTCGAACCCGTGGGTCTCCAGGTCGCCCTCGTCGATCACCCACAGGCCGTACTCGTCGCACAGGTCGAGGAAGGCCGGATGCGGCGGATAGTGCGAGGTGCGGACGGCGTTGACGTTGTGGCGCTTCATCAGTTCCACGTCCTCGCGCATCGTCGCGAGCTCCAGGCTCCGCCCGCGCTCCGGATGGAACTCGTGCCGGTTCACGCCCCGGAAGAGGACGCGCCGCCCGTTGGCCTTCAGCACCCCGTCCTCGACGCACACCGAGCGGAAGCCGATCCGCAGCGCGATGCGCTCCCCGCCGGCGGCCAGCTCGCCCTCGTACAGGCGGGGCACCTCGGCGCTCCACGGCTCGACCGGCACCGTCGCCGTCTCGCCGGTCGCCAGGTCGAGACCCAGCTCCGGCACCGTCACCCGGCCGGGCACGTCGCAGTCGACGCGCAGGCCGCCCGTGCCCCCGGCGTGGTCGTACGAGGCGTGGACGAAGAAGTCGGCGGGCGCGCCCTCCGGCCGGTGCAGGAGCGCGACGTCCCGGAAGATCCCCGGCAGCCACCACTGGTCCTGGTCCTCCAGGTAGGAGCCCGAGGACCACTGGTGGACGCGGACCGCGAGCACGTTGTCCCGTGCGCGCAGCAGCCGCCCCACGGCGAACTCGTGGGCCAGCCGGGAGCCCTTGAAGTCGCCGAGCTCCGTGCCGTTGAGCCAGACCCGGGCACAGGACTCCACGCCGTCGAAGCGGAGGACGGCTCCGCCCGTCGCCGGCCGGTCCCCGGGCAGGTCGAAGCGGCGCAGGTGGTCGCCGGTGGGGTTCTCGGAGGGGACGTGCGGCGGGTCGACGGGGAAGGGATAGACCACGTTGGTGTAGGCCGGCCGCCCGTACACGCCGTCCTTGCCCTGGAGGACCCAGTGGCCCGGCACGGCGATCCGGTCCCAGCCGCTCGCGTCGAAGTCCGGGGCGGCGAAGGAGTCGTCGTGGCTGTCGGCGGCGGGCGAGAGACGGAAGGCCCACTCGCCGTTCAGGGAGAGGACGGCGGCGTCGGAACGGGCGTACCAGGCACGGGGCGGAAGCGTGCCGCGGCCGGGGGAGACGTCTTCGTACCAGGGCAGCGCGGACATGGTCCTCCTGCGGGAGACGGGAAGGGGGCGGGGAGACGGGAAGGGGGAGCGCCGGCTTCCGGCCGAGGCGTGTGCCGCGTGGCTCCGGCTCCCATCCCACCGCGCCGTCCCGCCGCGCACAACCCCGGCCGGGCCTCGGACCCTTGGACTCTTCTCGCCCCGCCTGGACGGTTCTTGAATCGTTTTTCTCCAGGCGGCAACCTTTCGCCGCGCGGCGGCGACCTACGGGCGCCTCACCCCCACACCGTCGAAGGAGCCGCACCCGTGAACCCGTACGACACCCCGTCGCACCCGCTCCGCCGCCGCACCCTCCTCGGCGCGGCAGCGGCCGGCACCGCCCTCGCCGCCACCGGCGGACCCGCCCCCGCGGGCGCCGCCGCCGCCTCGTTCGGCTGGAGCGACGACGGCACCCATTACGTCGTCGACACCGGTGCCGGCCTCGTCTTCAAGGTCTCCAAGTCCACCGGCGACCTCACCTCCCTCCTCTACAAGGGCAAGGAGTACGAGGGCTACGGCGGCAAGCACTCGCACGTCGAGTCCGGCCTCGGCTCCTCCAGCGTGACCCTGCGGCAGGCCGGCTCCACCGTCCTCGTCACCGTCGTCCACGGCACGCTGCGCCACTACTACGCCGCCCGCGCCGGACTGAACAACGTCTACCTGTGGACCGACAAGGCCGACACGTCCTTCACCGCCACCCGCTACATCGTCCGCCTCAGGCCGGGTGTCTTCCCCAACGAGGGCCCCGACTCCTGGGTCGAGGGCGCGGACACCGTCATCGAGGCCGGCGACGTCTGGCAGCGGTCCGACGGCGGGACCCGTTCCAAGCACTACTCGGGGCTGCGCGTCATGGACTACGACCACATCGGATACACCACCGGGACCGTCGGCCTCTGGATGGTGCGCTCCAACCACGAGAAGGCCTCCGGCGGTCCCTTCTACCGCTCCCTGCTGCGCCACTCCAACGAACTCGGCGTCGGCCTCTACGAGATCCTCCACTACAACCAGTCGCAGACGGAGGCCATGCGCTTCGGCCTCCAGGGCCCGTACGTCCTCGCCTTCACCGACGGCGGAACGCCCGACCCGTCGCTGTTCGCCGCCCACCACGACACCTCCTGGGTGGACGGCCTCGGCATCACCGGATGGGTCGGCGCCGCGGGGCGAGGCCGGGTCGCGGGCGTCGGGCTCGCCGGCATGGACCCGGCCCACCCGTACACGGTCGGCTTCGCCAACGCCGACGCCCAGTACTGGACCCGCGCGGCCGCCGGCACGGGAGCCTTCTCCTGCCGCGGCATGCTCCCCGGCACGTACACCCTCACCGTCTACAAGGGTGAACTCGCCGTCCACACCGGGACGGTGACGGTCACCGCGGGCACGGCCACCGCGCTCCACACGATCACCCTGACCGGCGACCCGAGCACCGCGCCCGCGATCTGGCGGATCGGCGACTGGAACGGCACACCGGCCGGCTTCAAGAACGCCGCCCTCATGACGTACGCCCACCCCGCCGACGTCCGCGCCGCCCCCTGGACCGGCAACGTCGTCCTCGACGGCACCGACGTGCGGTCGTCCTTCCCCTGCTACCTCTGGAAGGACGTCAACGACGGCGTCCTCGTCTACTTCAGGCTGACCGCCGCCCAGGCCGCCGCCGCACACACCCTGCGCATCGGGGTCACCACGGCCTTCCTCAACGGACGGCCCCGGGTCACGGTCAACGACTGGGTCTCGGCGATCCCCTCACCGCCCGCCCAGCCGTCGACCCGCTCCCTCACCAACGGCTCCTACCGCGGCAACAACCACACCTTCACGTACGTCGTCCCGGCGAGCGCCTGGAAGACGGACCCGAGCCAGTACAACGTGCTGCGGCTGAACGTCGTCAGCGGCTCGACCGGCACCGGCTTCCTCAGCCCCGGCACCTCGGTCGACTGCGTCGACCTGCTCGCGTGACGCGATGACCCGCCGTCCGCACGTCAGACGTCCTCGGCCTCCGGCCAGGTGATCCACCCGGCGGGGACCGCGTCGTCCAGGCGGCGCACCTCGCCGGGCGCGAGGAGCTCCGCGCGGAGGAGCGCCCGCGCGACGAGCCGGGCCACCGCGATCGCGCCGGGCGGGTTGAAGTGCGTGTTGTCCCGCGCCGTCGCGGTCCAGTGGAAGTACTCCTTCGTGGTCTCGGGGCCGAGCTCCTGCCACAGGGCCAGCGACGCGTCCTCGATGTCGAGCAGCGGCACGCCCGTCTCCTTCGCCACCTCGCGCATCGCCTCCGGGTACGCCCCGAGCGTGCGCAGCGCGGTGCCGGACGCGTCGAACTGCCGCCGCTCCACGGAGGTGGCGAGGACCGGCACCGCGCCCCGGGACCTCGCCCCCTCCACGTACGTCCGCAGGTTGTCCTGGTACACGCTCCAGGGATCCGTCTGCCGGTTCGGGTCGTCGGACTGGTCGTTGTGGCCGAACTGGACGAGGAGCAGGTCGCCCGCGCGGATCGCCGCGAGGACCGCGTCGAACCGGCCCTCGTCGAGGAAGGTCCTCGTGCTGCGCCCGTTGACCGCGTGGTTGACGACCTCCGTGCTCCCGTCCAGGAAGAACGGCAGCGCCATGCCCCAGCCGGTCTCCGGGGCCGCGTCGGCGTACTTCTGCGAGGCGGTGGAGTCCCCGGCGATGAACAGGGCGCGCGGGCGGGGGACTTCGGCGTCACGGCCGGACATCGTCACTCTCTTCTCTCAGGATGGGATGGGATGAAGGGGATGGGTACGGGGTCGTGCCCGGCATCACGCGTCACGCCCTCACGCGGCCACCGCCCTGCGGACGAGGGCCGCCGCCTCCTCCCGGCCGAGCCGGCCGTCGGCGACGACGGTGACCACCCGCCGTACGACGCTCTCGCCGGCCGCCAGGGGGAGCCTGGCGTCATGGGCGAGGGACGAGCCGACGGCCGGGTACTCGGCGGCCCGCACGAACCACGGATCGCGCCGGGTCTCCTCGGTGGCCCCGGCGAACACCAGCGTCCAGCCCGCGCCCGCGAGGGCCACCCAGTCGGCGCGGGCACCGTGCAGCGCCTCCTCGCCGTCGCCCGCCGGACCGAACGCCACCGGGGCCGCCGCCTCCTTGGGCGCGCGCCAGAAGAAGCCGCCGTACGCGGCACCCGGGCGGCCGTTGGTGGCGGGGCTGCCGAGCGACAGGCCGCGCCCCGAGACGTTGGTGAGCGAGAAGGTGAGGTCGAGCGCCCACGCCGAACCGGTGAGGCACGTGGCCGCCACCGTCCGGTACTCGCGGAGCCATCGCTCGCCGGCCGCCGTCCAGCTCAGCTCCGCCACGAAGCCGTCCGGGTCGCAGAGCTTGAAGCCGTCGTGCCGCTGGACGCCGTGGCGGCCGAGCTCGACGTAACCCCGGCCGCGGACGAAGGACGGCCCGCCCCAGAAGTCGTACGAGGCCGGATCCTGACCGGCCGGATCGTGTCCGGCGACATAGGTCACGGAGGCATCCGCCACCACGGCGACGTCAGGGACGGCGACACCGGCCCCGAGATGGTGCGGATGGTCCGCCGGCCGCGCCTCGGTCACCGTCCGCCCCGCCGGCGTGGTCACGGGATGCAGATACGGCCGCGGCGCGTGGCCGGGGGCGAGCGCGGGGCGCGTGAGGTAGCGGGCGACGCTCCGCCCGCCGCAGCGCAGGACGGCGACGGCGCCCGAGGACGTCACCCGGCCTCCGTCCGGAGCCGAGGCGCCCAGGGGGCACCGAGTTCGGAATAGAGGCTCAGGGATTCGGCGCTCGCGTCGACCAGGGCGTCGATCCCGTCGACGACCCTGCGCCGCGCGCTCTCACCGGGCTCGAAGTGCCAGAGCGCCGGGGGGAGTTCGGTGGGCTCGGGGGCGGTGCGCACCGCCTCGACGACCCGCATGAAGGCTCCGGTCGCCTCCGGCGGCACCCACAGCGGCTCGTCACCGGTGACGTGTGCGACCAGGTTCTCCAGGAGGTCGGTGCGTCCGTACGCGGTCTCCACCGGGTCCCGCCCGTCCCGTCGCACGACGACCCGGTCCCGCAGGTACCGGAAGGTGATGCGGCCGCGGGTGCCGTGCACGACGACGTACGGCTCCGCCGCCCGCTCGGCGCAGAGCGTCGCCGCCACGGTGACCCGGGCGCCGGCCGCGGTCGTGATCCGCACGGCCGAGGTGTCGTCGGACTCGACGGCGTTCGCCCGCAGGAGTTCGGTCTCCACGCGCTCGACGTCCTCGCTCCGGTCGGCGCCCGCGAGGGCGAGCGCGGTCGCGACCGCGTGGGCGAGCGGGTTGGTGAGCGCCCCGTCGACGACGTCGGCGCCGTCCAGCCGACGGCGGCCCGCCCACGGCGCGCGCCGGAAGTAGGCCTCGTCGCGGACCCAGGCCCCGGCCGCGCCGACCCCGACGAGCTCGCCGATCGCCCCCTCCTCGACCATCCGGCGGATCGCGGGCACGGCGTGCGAGCCGAGCGACTGGAAGCCGATCTGGCATGCCGCGCCGACGGCGCCGAGCCCGTCGACCAGCCGGCGGAACTCGGCGTACGAAGGCACGGGCGGCTTCTCCAGGAGGACGTGCGCACCGTGCCGGGCGGCGGTGAGGGCCATGTCGGCATGGGTCTGGATCGGAGTGCTGAGCACGACGATCCGGGCACCGGTGGAGGCCAGCAGCGCCTCGAAGTCCGCGGACTGGGCGGGACTTCCGATCCCGTCCAGCTCGGCCGCGTCGAGCGGACGCAGCTCGCACACCCCGGCGAGGCGGACGAGACCGAGCCCTTCGAGCCGGTGGATGTTGAGCAGATGACTGCGGCCGTGGCCGCGCGCCCCCGCGAGGACGACGGGCAGGGGTTCGTGTGCGCGTATCGCATGCAAGGGCTTCATCCCTTCCCTTCGTCGTCGTTCGCCCGACCCGTCACGAGGATCACCTCGAGGGTGCGGGGGCCGTGGACCCCCTCGACCCGGTCCAGCTCGATGTCGCTCGTCGCCGAAGGCCCGGAGATCCAGGTGAGCGGCCGCGTCGGATCGAGGCGGGGCAGCGCGAGCGGCACCGAGGCCACCACCTGCTCCGGCGCCCGTACCACGCACACGTGGAGGTCCGGCACGAGGGTGAGCGCCCGTCGCCCCTGCCCGGGGCCGCCGTCGAGCACGATCGTGCCCGTCTCGGCGACCGCCAGCGCGCAGCCGGTGACGACGGCGTCGGTGGCGTCGAGCTCGTACGGGCCGAGCCGGGGCTCGTCGTACCGCCGCTCGACGGCCGTGGCGGCCAGCCACTGCCCGGGCAGCCCGGGCGGTACGGCGATGCTGCGGGCCCCGCGCCGGCCGAGCACCCGGCCGATCAGCTCCGGGAGCCCGTCTTCCACGGTCCGGTGCACGTGGGCGCGGTAGTCGGCGAGGTTCTCGTGGAGCAGGTCGAGCAGGGCCGCGGGGTCGTCCGGGACATGGCGCGTGAGGTAGTCGCGGGGCACGTCCGGTACCTCGCCGGCGCCGGCGACCGCGGCACGGATCCGGGCGAGGACACGCTCCCGGGAAGACGAAGACCCAGGAGACGAGGGAGACGGGGACGACGAGGGGGACGGGGACGACGAGGGGGACGGGGAGGACGAGGGAGGCGGGGTGGTCATGTGCGGTTCTTCCTCCACCAGTCGCGGAACGGTTCCGCGGGGAGCTCGGGCAGGTCGCGGGTCTCGGTCCAGGCGCGGGCGCCCGGCGGGTTCTTCGGGTGGAGGGCGCGGGTGCGGGCGGCGAGCCGCTCGCCGGCGGCGAGGACCGACGGGTGGTCGAGGACCCAGCCGGCCGCCTTCATCGCCGCCCGCTCCCGGCGGTGGCCGGGCCCGCCCCGCTCGGCGACGCGTTCGCGGAGGTGGACGAGGACCTCGGGGATGTCGATGGCGACGGGGCAGACCTCGTAACACGCTCCGCACAGCGAGGAGGCGTAGGGCAGCGAGGCGTCGAGCTCGCTCGCCGTACCGCGCAGCTGGGGCGTGAGGATCGCGCCGATCGGTCCGGGATAGACGGAGCCGTAGGCGTGGCCGCCGGCCCGCTCGTAGACGGGGCAGACGTTGAGGCAGGCGGAGCAGCGGATGCAGCGCAGCGCCTGGCGGCCGACCTCGTCGGCGAGGACGTCGGTGCGGCCGGCGTCCAGCAGGACGAGGTGGAAGGTCCGCGGCCCGTCGTCGTCGGTGGTGCCGGTCCACATGGAGGTGTACGGGTTCATCCGTTCGGCGGTCGAGGAGCGGGGCAGGGTCTGCAGGAAGACCTCCAGGTCCCGCCAGGTGGGCACGACCTTCTCGATGCCGACGACCGAGATCAGCGTCTCGGGGAGGGTGAGGCACATCCGTCCGTTGCCCTCGGACTCGACGACGACGAGCGTGCCGGTCTCGGCGACCATGAAGTTGGCGCCCGAGATGCCGACCTTCGCGCGCAGGAACTTCTCCCGGAGGTGGAGGCGGGCGGCCTCGGCGAGTTCGGCGGGCGTGTCGGTGAGGTCGTCCGGGGCCGGGCGGCCCCATGCCGCCATCTCCGAGCGGAAGACGTCGCGGATCTCGCCCCGGTTGCGGTGGATCGCGGGGACCAGGATGTGGGAGGGCCGGTCGTCGCCGAGCTGCACGATGAGCTCGGCGAGGTCGGTCTCGTAGGCGCGGATGCCCTCGGCCGCGAGGGCCTCGTTGAGACCGATCTCCTGCGTGGCCATCGACTTGACCTTGACGACCTCCGTCTCGCCGGTCGCCCTGACGAGGTCGGCGACGATCCGGTTGGCCTCGGCGGCGTCCGCCGCCCAGTGCACCGTGCCGCCCGCGGCGGTCACCGCCTCCTCCAGCCGGAGCAGATGGCGGTCGAGGTGGCGCAGGGTGTGGTCCTTGATCCGCCGGCCGGCCTCGCGCAGGTCGGCCCAGTCGTCGAGCTCGGCGACGGCCCGGGCCCGCTTGTCGCGGATCGTGTGGGTGGCGTGCCGCAGGTTCGACCGCAGTGTGGCGTCGCCCACGGCCGACCGCGCCGCCTCCGGGAACGCCGGCATGCCGACGAAGACCCCGCTCATCGTCCCGACTCCTCTCGCCAGGGCTCCTCTTCCGTGCTGGCGAGGATCTCCGCCAGGTGCAGCTCCCGCAGGGGCGCCGACTGCCGTCTCAGCATCCCGCCCAGGTGCATCAGACAGGAGCTGTCGGCCCCGCACAGCACCCCGGCCCCGGTCGACACGGCGCTGCGGATCTTGTCGGCGCCCATCGCCGCCGACACGTCCGGGTTCTTGACCGCGAACGTGCCTCCGAAGCCGCAGCACTCCTCCGCCCCGGGCAGGTCGACGAGTTCCAGGCCCTTGACCGCCTGGAGCAGCCGGCGCGGCCGGTCGCCGAGCCCGAGCAGCCGCAGCCCGTGACAGGACGGGTGGTAGGTCACCTTGTGCGGGAAGTACGCGCCGACGTCGGTGACGCCCAGCACGTCGACCAGGAACTCCGTCAGCTCGTACGTCCGCGGGCCGAGTTCCGCCGCCCGCGGGCCGAACTGCCCGTAGTGCGTCCGCACCATGGCCGCGCACGATCCGGACGGCGTCACGACGTGTTCGTACCCTTCGAAGGCGCGCACCGTGCGCCGCACCAGGGGAGCGGTCAGCGCCCGGTATCCCGTGTTGAACTGCGGCTGGCCGCAACAGCTCTGGGCGGCGGGAAAGTCCACCCGCACGCCCAGGCGTTCGAGCAGCCGGACCGTGGCCACCGCCGTCGCCGGGAAGACGGCGTCGTTGAGGCAGGTGACGAAGAGAGCGACACGCATCAGTGGTTCCTCGGAGACGGTTCGAGCCGGGCGGCGGCCCGGTCCCAGACCGCGCCGTCGCCTTCCGGTGCGTAGTGTTCCAGGGGCTGGGTCCGCGCGACGAGTGCCCGCATCGACGGCAGGTCGCCGACCAGCCCCGCCGCCCGGGCCTGGACCAGGACGTTGCCCAGGGCGGCGGCCTCGACGGGCCCCGCCACGACGGGCAGACCGGTCGCGTCCGCGGTGAGCCGGCACAGCAGCCCGTTCCGGGCCGCGCCGCCCACCAGATGGATCCGGCCGATGTCCCGGCCCGCCAGGGCGGCGGCCTCGCGCAGCGTGCGCCGGTGGGCGAGGGCCAGGCTCTCCAGGACGCACCGGAGCACCGCCCCGCGGTCCTCCGGCACCGGCTGGCCGGTCCGGCGGCAGTACGCCCGGATCCGGTCCGGCATGTCGCCGGGCGGCAGGAACTCCGGCGCGTCCGTGTCCACGAACGAGACGAACGGCTCGGCCCGCCCGGCCTCGGCCAGCAGTTCCTCGTGCGCGGCGGGCCGTCCTTGCGCCGCCCAGGTCCTGCGGCACTCCTCCCACAGCCACAGGCCCATGGTGTTCCGCAGGAACCGGATCGTGCCGTCGACGCCCCGCTCGTTGGTGAAGTTCGCGGCCCTGGCCTCCTCCGTCAGCACCGGGACCGGCAGTTCGAGACCGGCCAGCGACCAGGTGCCGCACGAGATGTACGCGAAGTCCGGCGCCGTGGCGGGTACGGCGGCGACGGCCGATGCCGTGTCGTGGGAGGCCACCGTCGTCACCGGCGTCGCGGCGTCGAGGCCGGTGTACGCGGAGACGTACGGCAGGATCCGGCCGGCCGGGTCGCCCGGTGCGCGCAGCGGCGGCAGCAGTCCGGGTTCGAGCCCGAGCCGCCGGAGCAGCGTCTGCGACCAGGTCCCCGCGCGGGCGTCGAAGAGCCCCGTGGTGGACGCGTTCGTCTCCTCGGCGCCGACCGAACCGGTCAGCCAGCGCACCATCAGGTCCGGGACGAGCAGCAGGCGGCGGGCGGCGGCGAGCTGTGCGGACCCGTTTGCCGCGGCGAGCTGGAAGACGGTGTTGAAGGGCAGGTGCTGCAGACCCGTGACCCGGAACAGCTCGCCCGGACCTCCGACCCGCTCCCACACCTCCGCGGCGACGCCGTCGGTCCGCCCGTCGCGGTAGTGGTACGGGGCGCCGAGCAGCTCGCCGTCCGCGTCCAGGAGCCCGTAGTCCACCGCCCAGCCGTCCACGCCGACCGAGTCGACCCGCCCCGCCGCCGCCCGCGCCGCCGACCGCAGCCCGTCCAGGACGCCCTGGAAGAGCGCGAGGACGTCCCAGCGCAGACCGCCGTCGGGCAGCCGGACCGGCGAGTTGGGAAAGCGGCGGACCTCTTCCAGGCCGAGTGCGCCCGGCCCGACCCGGCCCAGCATCACCCGGCCGCTGGTGGCGCCGAGATCGGCGGCGGCGAACACGCCCTCGCGGCGGGCGTTCCCGGCCCCGCTCATCGCAGGAACGCGGCGGCGACGCCGGCGTCGACCGGCACGAGCAGTCCGGTGGTGTGCGTGAGGTCGCCACCGGTCAGCGCGAACACGGCGGCCGCCACGTGCTCCGGAAGCACCTCCCGCTTGAGCAGCGTGCGCCGGGCGTAGAACGCCCCCAGATCCTCCTCCGCGACCCCGTACGTGGCCGCCCGCTGCGCGCCCCAGCCGCCCGCGAAGATGCCCGAGCCGCGCACCACGCCGTCCGGGTTGACGCCGTTGACGCGGATCCCGTGCTCGCCCAGCTCGGCGGCGAGGAGCCGGACCTGATGGGCCTGGTCGGCCTTCGTCGCGGAGTAGGCGATGTTGTCCGGACCGGCGAAGACCGCGTTCTTCGAGGCGATGTACACGATGTCGCCGCCGAGGCCCTGCACGGTCATCACCCGCGCCGCCTCACGGGAGACCAGGAAGGAACCGCGCGCCATGACGTCGTGCTGGAGGTCCCAGTCCCGCGCCGTGGTCTCCAGGAGGGGCTTGGAGATCGAGAGGCCCGCGTTGTTGACGACCAGGTCCACCCCGCCGAAGGCGAGCAGGGCGTCCCGGAACGCCGCGACGATCGCCTCCTCGGACGTGACGTCCACGGTGACCGCCACCGCCCGGTCGGGACCGCCGAGTTCCCCGGCCACCGCGGCCGCCTTCCCGCCGTCGAGGTCGGCGACGACCACACAGGCCCCCTCGGCGGCCAGCCGGTGCGCGATCGCCCGCCCGATCCCGCTGCCCGCGCCCGTCACCAGCGCGATCCGGGCCGCGAGCGGCTTCGGCGCCGGCATCCGCCGCAGCTTCGCCTCCTCCAGGTCCCAGTACTCGATGCGGAACTTCTCCGCCTCGTCGATCGGCGCGTACGAGGAGACCGCCTCCGCCCCGCGCATCACGTGGATCGCGTTGACGTAGAACTCGCCCGCGACCCGCGCGGTCTGCGCGTCCCGGCCGAAGGAGAACATGCCGACGCCGGGCACCAGCACGATCGCCGGGTCCGCGCCGCGCATCGGGGGAGAGCCGGCCGTCGCGTGCCGCGCGTAGTACGCCGTGTACTCCTCCCGGTAGGCGGCGTGCAGCTCCCGCAGCCGGGCGACGGCGTCCGACAGGGACGCGTCGGCGGGCAGGTCCAGGACGAGCGGCCGCACCTTGGTCCGCAGGAAGTGGTCGGGGCAGGAGGTGCCGAGGGCCGCGAGCCTGGGGTGCTCGGCGCGGGAGACGAAGTCGAGGACGACGTCGGTGTCGGTGAAGTGCCCGACCTGCGGGTGGTCCTGGGACGCCAGTGCCCGCACGTACGGGGCGAGGGCGGCGGCCCGCTCCCGGCGTTCGGCGGCCGGCAGCGTCGCGTACCCCTCGACGACCGGCCCGAAGGGCTCCGGCCGGCCGCGCTCGGCGAGGAAGGCCTCGGCGGTGCGGACGATGTGCAGCGCGTTGCGCTCGCACTCGTCGGAGGTCGCGCCCCAGGCGGTGATCCCGTGGCCGCCGAGGACGCAGCCGATCGCCCGTGGGTTCGCCGCCTGCACGGCGGCGATGTCCAGGCCGAGCTGGAAGCCGGGGCGGCGCCACGGCACCCATACGACGGTGTCGCCGAAGCAGTCGGCCGTCAGTTTCTCGCCGTCGGCGGCGCAGGCCAGGGCGATCCCGGCGTCCGGGTGGAGGTGGTCGACGTGCGCCGCGTCCACCAGGCCGTGCATGGCGGTGTCGATGGAGGGCGCGGCGCCGCCCTTGCCGTACAGACAGTGGTCGAAGGCGGCGACCATCTTGTCCTCGCGCTCGACGCCCGGGTAGACCGCGGTGAGCGCGCGGAGCCGGTCGAGGCACAGGACCGCGAGCCCTTCCTCGGTGAGGGTGCCCAGGTCGCCGCCGGACCCCTTGACCCACATGAGCGTGGTCTCGCCGCCCGTCACGGGGTCGGTGACGACGCCCTTGGCGGAGGCGTTGCCGCCCGCGTAGTTGGTGGTGCGGGGATCCGCGCCGAGGCGGTGGGCGCGCTCCAGGAGTGCGGCGACTTCGGGGGGAGTGGCGGAGGCCATGGCGTTCCTTGGGGATGCGAGGGCGAAGGCGTGCGGGACCGGGCGGGGCCTGGGCCCCGTCCGGCGGATCGGGGCCGTACGGGCTTCACGCGCCCCAGCCGGCCTGCGCGCCGCCCACCCGCTCGGCGGCGATCCGCTCCTGCCGTCCGGAGCGGAGGTAGGCGGCGACCGGATCCGGATCGAGGCCCTGCTCCTCGCGCAGGTCGCGCAGCATCGGGCGCACGTCCGTGTGGAAGGCGTCCATGAGCACCGCGTTGGCGGCGAGCACGTCCCCGTCCCGCTGCGCGGCCGCGAGCGCCTCGCGGTCGACGAGCAGCGCCTTCGCGGTGGCCTCCTGGACGTTGAGCACCGAGCGGATCACGGCCGGGACCTTCGCCTCGATGTTGTGGCACTGGTCGAGCATGAAGGCGATGCCCGCGGAGTCCGCGAGGCCGCCGCCCCGCACGACCTCGTACATGATCCGGAAGAGCTGGAAGGGGTCGGCGGCGCCGGCCATCAGGTCGTCGTCCGCGTAGAAGCGCGAGTTGAAGTCGAAGCCGCCGAGCCGCCCTGCCCGCAGCAGCAGGGCGACGATGAACTCGATGTTGGTGCCGGGTGCGTGGTGGCCGGTGTCGACGACCACCCGCGCCCGGGGGCCGAGTCTGAGGCAGTGGGCGTACGCGGTGCCCCAGTCGGGCACGTCGGTCGTGTAGAAGGACGGCTCGAACAGTTTGTACTCCAGGAGCATCCGCTGCCCCTCGCCGAGGCGCCCGTACACCTCGGCCAGGCTCTCCGCCAGCCGCTCCTGGCGGGCCACGACGTCGTCCTGGCCGGGATAGTTGGTGCCGTCGGCGAACCACAGCTTCAGGTCCGCCGAGGCGGTGGCGTCCATGATGTCGACGCAGTCGAGGAGATGGTCCACGGCCCGGCGCCGCACGGCCGCGTCGGGGTGGCAGACGCTGCCGAGCCGGTAGGCGTCGTCCTGGAAGGTGTTGGAGTTGATCGCACCGAGCTCGAGACCGCGCTCCCGGGCGTACGAGGAGAGGGCGGCGTAGTCGTCGACGCGGTCCCACGGGATGTGCAGCGCGACCCGGGGTGCGACGCCCGTGTACGCGTGCACCTCGGCCGCGTCGTCCAGCTTCTCGTACGGGTCGCGCGGCACGCCCGGCTGGGCGAACACCTTGAACCGGGTGCCGGAGTTCCCGTAGCCCCACGAGGGAGTTTCGATCCGCTGGGCGGCGAGTGCGGCCTTCACCGCGGCGATCTCGGGCATGTCCACCTCGGAGCCTCGATAATGAATCGATTCACTGCACGAGGGAAGCTAGCCAGCGGCGTGGGTGCCGTCAAGACTCTTGACCTTGAAAACGTGGGCGCCCTAGCGTCGTGCTCCCCGTAATGAAACATTTCAGCCGAGGAGGGTCGGATGGCGGACGCACAGCGGGTCTGCTTCCTGCTGAAGGTGCGGACCGACCGCGCCGAGGAGTACCGGCGGCGCCACGAGCACGTCTGGGACGACATGCGCGCGGCCCTCACGGACGCCGGCTGGCGCAACTACTCCCTGTTCCTGCGGGAGGACGGCCTCCTCGTCGGCTACCTGGAGACAGAGGACTTCGAGCGCTCCCGCGCCGCCATGGAGGCCACGGAGGTCAACGCCCGCTGGCAGGCAGAGATGGCGGAGTTCTTCGAGGAACTGGACGGACGGGCGCCCGACGCCGCCATGCGCCCGCTGACCGAGGTCTTCCACCTCGACTGACCTCGGACGGGACCGGACGGGGCCGACGGCATCCACGGGTTCCGACGGGATCGGCCTGGAGGCGTCGGCCGGGAGGGGCCCCGAACGGGTCCGCATAGGATGAAACACGAGGCGTCGGACCTCGTACGGGCGGGGCGGGACGGGCAGGAACGGACCAGGTGGGACGGATGGCGGGCACCGCGCGGACGGTCGGCATCAAGGACGTGGCACGCGAGGCGGGCGTCTCCGTCGGCACCGTGTCCAACGTGATCAACCAGCCGGACCGGGTCTCGCCCGCGACCCTGCAGCACGTGCGCGGGGTCATCGAGCGCCTCGGCTACGTGCGCAGCGAGTCCGCCCGGCAGCTGCGGGCCGGCCGCAGCCGGATCATGGCGCTGCTCGTCCTCGACATGGGCAACCCGTTCTTCGTGGACATCGCGCGGGGCGCCGAACGCACGGCCCGGGCGGCCGGCCTGGGCGTCATGGTCTGCAACAGCGACCAGAGCACCGAGGGCGAGGCCGACTACCTCGCGCTCTTCGCCGAGCAGCGCGTCCGCGGCGTCCTCGTCACCCCCGCCGACCCCAGCGGGGCGAACCTGCGCGAGTTCCGCCGCCACGGCATCCCGTACGTGCTCGTGGACCGCGTCGCCGGAGAGGGCGAGCCGGCGGGCGGCCCGGAGGGCGAGGGGACCGGCGACGGCACGGGCACGGGCGGAGGCGTGGGCTGCTCGGTCTCCGTCGACGACGTCGTGGGCGGCTCCCTGGCGATCCGTCACCTCACCGCGACGGGCCACCGCACCTTCGCGTACGTCAGCGGGCCGTCCCACCTCCAGCAGGTGCGCGACCGGCGCGAGGGAGCCCTGCTCGCGCTCGCCGAGGCCGGGCTGCCCGCCTCGGCCCTCCGGGAGATCTCGGTCGAGCGCCTCGACGTCGCCTCGGGACGCGACGCGGGCTCCCGCCTGCTCGGCCTCCCCGACCGCCCCACCGCCGTCTTCTGCGCCAACGACCTGCTGGCCCTCGGCGTCCTCCAGGCCCTCTACACGGCCGGCGTGCGGGTCCCGGACGACATGGCGATCGTCGGCTACGACGACATCGAGTTCGCGGCGGCCGCCACCGTACCCCTGACCTCCGTGCGGCAGCCGGCCGTCACCCTGGGCGCGCGAGCCGCCGAGCTGCTCCTGGAGGAGACCGGCGACCAGGCGGAGGACCACCGTCACGAGCATCTGGTGCTCCAGCCGGAGCTGGTCGTCCGCCGTTCCAGCCTCACTCCCCGCTGATCGCCGCCGCGTCGAAGCCGGACAAGGGGCCCCGGACCGGCCGGTCCGGGGCCCGCGTACATCTGGCTGAGGAGACCCCGACCGCCGCGTAGCACTTGAGTATGACCCCGTGCCCGTACGGAGACTGACTTCTCGTCCAGGACGGAACCCCCGCCCGCGGCCGCCGTCTTGGTCCTCGTGTCGACTTGATCGTCGAGTCGACCCGAGGAGGGTGTGATGGCAGGTCAGATGCGGGGAACGAGGCGGGCGAAGGCGTCGGCGCCGGAGTACCAGGGGGCTCTCGAGTCGCTGTCGGTGAACGCCTCCCTGCCCGAGGTGCTGGCCCGGGGCATCGAGGAGCTCCGGGCGGCGGAACGGGCCGGCGACCGGCGGGAGGAGGCGCGCTGCGGGCTGGCCGTGGCGGAGGCCTGCCGCAGGCTCGGCCGGATCGAGGAGGCCGACCGGGCGTGGAAGGCGAGCTACCGGGCGGCGCGTTCGGCCGGCCACGAGGGGGCCATGGCCTGGGCCCTGTGGAGCGGCGGCACGCTGGCCCGGCAGCGCGGTGCGTTCCGGCTGGCGTACCGGCTGCTGCGGCTGGCGGCCGAGACCGGCGAGCGCGGCGGTGACGTCGTCGTCCGCGGCTACTCGCTGGCCGGACTCGCCGAGACCGGGCGCATCCAGGGCGACTACGCGGCGGTGCGGAGGCTGCACGAGCAGCTCCTGGCCGAGGCCCGCCGCCGCGGCGAGGCCCGGCACACGGTGTGGGCGCTGGAGGGCATCGCGCAGATGCACCGCAACACCGGCGAGTACGACGAGGCCCTGGCCCTGTTCGAGGAGGCGGCCGAGACGGCGTCCCGCGCCGACGACCGGCGTGGCTGGGCCTGGGCGCTGCGCGGCATCGCGGACGTGGTGTCCGTGCGCGACGGGGACGTCGAGCGCGCCCTGTCCCTGCTTTCCCTGGCCGAGGAGGCCTGCCGGGAGATGCGGCTGTCCAGCGCGCTCGCCTACAACCACAAGATGCGCGGCAACGTGCTGTACCGGGCGGGCCGGTACGAGCAGGCCCGTGAGCTGTACGCGCGGGCGCTCGAGGAGTTCCGCGACATGGACGAGCCGCGCGGGACGGCGCTGTCGCGCCTCGGCCTCGTCAAGGCCTCGGCCCGCCTGGGCCACGACGCCGCGCACACCGCCGCGGAACTGGCCGAACTGCGCTCCACGCTGGACCGCATAGGGCTGCGGCACGCCCGCGACATGGTGGACAAGGCGGCGGCCGAGCTCGGCGTCGGACCGCTGCCGGACCACGGCGGCCACGGACCGGGCGCCGCGAGGCCGGCGCTGCCGGCGGCCGGGGCGGAGGCCCTTCGTGCCGCCGACGTGGCGGGCCTGCGGTGAGCGCCGTCCCGACGCCGCTCACACCGGCGTACCCGCCGGGCGCCGCGATGCTGCCCACGGCGCGTCCCGCTTATCAGCCCGCTCATGACGGCGGTCATGACGGCGGTCGTGAGGACGTACGCGAGGACGTACGTGAGGACCGTCGTGAGCACGGTCCGGAACACGAAGACGCGCCGGCCCGCGTCCTGGAGCGCTGCCGTGCCCTGGTCCGGCCCGCGCTGGTGGAGGCGGTGGGCCGCCTCCAGCCGTGGACAGGGGAGATGGCGGCGTACGCGCTGGGCTGGTCCGACCCGGCCGGGACGCCGGATCCCGGCGCGACCGAGGGCAAGGGAGTGCGCCAGGCGCTCGTCGTGCTCGGCGCCGAGGGGGTCGGGGCGGACGGCGCGGACGCCGTCCCCGGCGCCGTGGCCGTCGAACTCGTGCACACCTTCTCGCTCCTCCACGACGACATCATGGACGGCGACGCCCTGCGCAGACAGCGCCCGGCGGTGTGGAAGGCCTACGGGACGGGCCCGGCGGTCCTCGCCGGCGACGCGCTCCTCGCCCGGGCCGTGACCACCCTGGCCGAGACCGCGGGCCCGAACGCGGCGCCCGCGGTCCGGTGCCTGTGCCGGACCCTGAACGCCCTGGTGTCAGGGCAGGCACAGGACCTGCGCTTCGAAGACCGTCCGTGGCACGGCCCCGGCGCCGTCGCACCGGAGGAGTACCGGTCGATGGCCGAGCACAAGACCGGCGCCCTGCTGGGCTGCGCCCTCGCGCTCGGCGCCGTCCTCGGCGGGGCCCCCGGCACGACCGTGACCGCGCTCGAACGGGCCGGCCGCCACCTGGGCCTCGCCTTCCAGGCGGTGGACGACATGCTCGGCATCTGGGGCGACCCCGCCGTGACCGGCAAACCCGTCCACGCCGACCTGCGCAGAGGGAAGAAGACGTACCCGATGCTCGCCGCACTGTCCGGCGCGGGCGGCGCCGCCGGCGAACTCGCGGCGCTGCTCGACCCGCCCCGGCCGTTCGACCACGAGGCCGCCGCACGCGTCGCGGCACTCGTGGAGGACGCGGGCGGGCGGACCGCGGCCCGCGAGGAGGCGCGCCGGCAGCTGGACATCGCTCGCCGCGCGCTGCGCGACGCGTCGCTCACGCCCACGGCCGGACGGCGCCTGGACGGCCTGTTTATGTACGTGCTCGACCGCACCCGGTGATCATCGCCAGGCCGTCCCTTCCGGATCAGGGCCGGACAGGCCGTGCCGGACGTCGCGGACCCGGCCAAGAGCCGGAAGAGACGGCCTGCACCCCGCCGGTCACCCCGTCGGTGACGGCTCGACGACCGGGACCCGCAGCGGAGCGCGGAAGGACAGCAGACCGAGCGTGGGTGCCTCCGTCGCGTCGGGGGCGAGCCGGACGGCGGGCAGCCGGCGGGCTGCCGCGCGCAGCGCCACCGCCGCCTCCGTACGCGCCAGGGCCGCGCCCGGGCAGCGGTGGCGCCCCACGCCGAAGGCGAGGTGGTGGCGGATGTTGGCACGGCCGGGAAGCATCTGACCGGGGGTCTCGAAGACGTCCGGGTCCGAGCCGCTGCCCATGAGCATCAGCAGCAGCTCGGCGCCGGCGGGGAGGTGCACACCGCCCAGCTCCACCGGCCGGGCGGTGACCCGGCGCCATGAGGTGACGGGTGGCTCGCGCCGCAGCACCTCCTCGACCCACGCCGCGGCGAAGGCCTCGTCGTGGGCGGGGCGCGGCCACAGCCCGGGCTCGGCCAGCGCACGGCGCAGGACGGTGGAAATGAGCTGTCCCGTCGTGGACTGCCCGGCGATGAAGACGAAGAAGCACGCCCCGACCGCCGTCTCCGGGTCGAGCAGGGTTCCGTCGGGCAGCCGGTGGCGGGCCAGCGCCCCGACGAAGCTGTCCGCCGGCGCCGCCGGGTCGTTCACGAGGTCCGTCAGCCACTGGTGGAACTCGCCGACGAGAACGGCAAGTTCGAGCCGGCGCTCCGGCGAGGGCCGTCCCCAGAAGAGCTCGAGCGAGGCGTCGCTCCACCGCACCAGCGTCGCGGTGTCAAGGCCCTCGATGCCGAGGAGTTCCGTCATCACGCGGCAGGGCAGCGTGTGCGCGAACGCGGAGAAGAGGTCGCTCCCGCCGGTCGCGTCGAGCTCCGCCCGCACCGTGTCGAGCAGCTCGTCGGCGACCCGCTCGATCACCGGGACCGCCGCCGCCACGCGCTGGGCGTTGAAGAAGCGCATGACGACGCGCCGCAGGCCCGCGTGGCTCCCGGACGCGTTGTTGGCGAGTGCGGGACGCAGCCGGAATCCCGCACGGGCGAGCACCCGGAGCACCGGAACACCCAGCGGCGTCACCGCGTGCTGGGCGTTGTCCGGCCGGAACGCGGCCGGATCGAGCAGGACGCGGCGGACGTCCTCGTACCGGCTGACCAGCCACAGGCCCGTGGCGTCGTCACGGTGGACCGGCGCCTCGGACCGCAGGCGGTCCAGCCACGGGTACGGGTCGCGGACGAAGCCCTCGTCGAACAGGTCGAGCAGACCGAGGGGGTCCTGCGGGGTCGCCGGGTGCGCGTACGGGCAGGAGCCGGCCGTGTCCGGACGGGACGCGGCGGTGTCGAGGGCGGAGGTCACGCCGGCGGACGCTAGCACGCGAACGGGCGCGTACCGGCCGGTGTGTGCGGGGGATCACCCGCGGGCGACCCGGCCGCGTCGGCGCGCCGCGACACGGACCCGCGCCCGTCCGGGCGGGCCCCGTCCGATGAGCCGGGGCACCTGGGATAGGGTCTGCCCGGTTCACAAGCCGCAAATCGGTCGTCACGTGGAAGGACCCGCCCTGAACACCCCGCTCGCCGAGGCGTTGTCCGTCACGCTGCTCGCACTCGTGCTGGCCTGTGCGGTCATCAGGCCCTTCGGCTGGTCGGAGGCCGTCGTCGCGGTCCCGGCGGCAGGGCTCGCGCTGGTCACCGGGGCGGTCTCCCCGGACGACGCGCTGGCCGAGGCCGAGCGGCTCGGCCCGGTGGTCGGCTTCCTGGCGGCCGTACTGGTGCTGGCTCAGCTCTGCGACGACGAGGGCCTGTTCCGGGCCTGCGGCGCGTGGATGGCACGCCGGGCCGCGGGCCGGCCCCGCCGGCTGCTCACACAGGTCTTCCTGGCGGCGTCCGCGATCACGGCCGTCCTGAGCCTGGACGCCACGGTCGTGCTGCTCACGCCGGTGGTCTTCGCCACCGCCGCCCGGCTCGGCGTGCGCCCCAAGCCGCACGTCTACGCCTGCACGCACCTGTCCAACACCGCCTCCCTGCTGCTGCCGGTCTCCAACCTGACCAACCTGCTGGCCTTCACGGTCAGCGGGCTGAGCTTCACCCGGTTCGCCGCCCTGATGGCGCTTCCGTGGCTGGCCGCGATCGCGGTGGAGTACCTGGTCTTCCGCCGCTTCTTCGCCACCGACCTGGACGCCGGGGCGCACGCCCCGCCGGCCACCGAGGCCCCCGAGACGCCGCTGTTCGCACTGGTGACGGTCGGCTGCACCCTGGTGGGGTTCGCCGTGTCCTCCGCGGTCGGCGTCGACCCGGCGTGGATCGCGCTCGCGGGGGCGCTCGTGCTCGCCGTACGCGCCCTGCTGCGGCGCAGGGTGACCCCCGTGGCCCTGCTGCGGTCGGCGTCGGTGCCGTTCCTCGCCTTCGTCCTGTCCCTCGGGATCGTGGTCAGGGCCGTGGTGGACAACGGCCTCGACGAGGCCCTGGGACACGTCATCCCGGAGGGTGACTCCCTGCCGGTGCTGCTGGCCCTCGCCGCGCTGGCCGCGCTCCTCGCCAACCTCATCAACAACCTGCCCGCGGTGCTGGTGCTGCTGCCGCTGACGGTGCCCTCCGGCCCGGGCGCGGTGCTCGCGGTGCTGCTCGGGGTCAACATCGGCCCCAACCTCACGTACGCCGGCTCGCTGGCCACCCTGCTGTGGCGGCGTATCGTGCACTCCCACGACACCGAGGTCGATCTGAGGGAGTTCACCCGGCTCGGGGTGTACACCGTACCGGTGAGCCTCGGCGTCGCGGTGGTCGCGCTGTGGGCCTCGCTGGCCGTCATCGGAGGAGGGTGAGCCATGGCCGTGGTCGTCTGGATCGTGGAGGGCACCTGGCCCGCCTGCGTGGACGCCGCGCGCGCCCACGCCCCGGCGGACGCCGAGATCGTCCTGCTCCACGTCAGCCCGACCGAAGTGCCCGGTGCGGCGCACGGCGCGTTCGCCGGACTGCTCGGGCGCGGCCACCCGGAGCGCGACCCCGGCACCCGTATGGAGGGCCTCGCCACGGCGTCGGCCGAACGGCTCCTGCGGTCCGCCGCCGAACGCCTCGGGCGTCCCAGCACCTCCGTCGAACGGACCGGACGCGTCGAACGCGAGGTCGTCGCCGCCACCGAGGGCGCCGAGCTCCTCGTCCTCGCCCGCGACGGCGACCGCACGCACCTCGGCCCGCACAGCCTGGGCCCGGCCGCCCGTTTCGTCGTCGACCACGCGCCCTGCCCGGTCCTGCTGGTGTGGCCGGAACCGTCGCCCGGACTGGCCACGCTTCCGCCGCCGACCGGGTGATCCGTCAGGAGGGCGACCCCGGCTCGTAGGCGAACCAGTCGAAGCGGACCGTGCCGGCCGCGGCGTACTGCCGATGAGCAGGCACCAGTAGTCTCCGATCCGGTAGAGGTGCGGCGCCTCGGGGGCCGTCGCGCCGCTGGAGCCGGGGGAGACGTCAGGGCCGGCGCGGGACCGCGCGGCCGCCGGGCGGCAGTGCGTACAGCGGGCCGCCGTCAGCAGGTCGTGGGCGGGTTCCGGGAGCGGCCGTTCCTCCCCTCTCGCCCGAAGGACCCGCCCTCGCATGGAGGGCGGGCCCTTTGTCCGCGCGGCCGGACGTCCGCCGTTGTCAGGACGGACGTCCACGGCGCTCTGGACGGACGTCCGCGGCGCTCTGGACGGACGTCCGCGGCGCTCTGGACGGACGTCCACGGCGCTCAGGGCGGACGTCCACGGCGCTCAGGGCGGACGTTCGCGGCACTCAGGAGCAGACCGCGCCGTTCAGCGTGAACCGCGCCGGGGTCGCGTTGGTGCCCGAGTACGTCGCCTGGAATCCGAAGCTCGCCTGGGCGCCGGGCGCCAGGGTGCCGTTCCAGCCGGCGTCCCGGGCGGACACCGTGCTGCCCGACTGGCTCACCGTCGCGTTCCAGGCGCTGCCGATCCGCTGGTCGCCCGCGAAGGCCCAGCCGAGCGTCCAGCCGGAGATCGCCGCCGCCCCGGTGTTCTTGACGGTCACGCTCGCCGTGAAGCCGTTGCTCCACGCGTTGTCCACCCGGTACACGACCGTGCAGGACGCCGAGGGCGGCGTCGCGTCGTCGTCCGCCTCGGTCGCCGTGAACGTCGCCGGCTGCACGCCGGTCCCGCCGACGGTGAAGGCGGCGCTGCCCGCCAGCGCGTCCGCGTCCTGCGCCGCGCTCACCGAGACCGGCCGGGCCGTCGCCCAGTCGGCCGGCGTGAACACCAGCGTCGCGCCCGCCGTGACGGACAGGTCCGGGTCGCCGGAGGCCCGGGCCACCGTCACGGTGACGTTCTGCGGCGGCGCGGCCGAAAGCCGTACGCCCACCGTCGCCGAGCCGCCCTCGGCGACCGCCACGGCCGCCGGAGTCACCTGCACGGCAGGCCCGGCCGGTGCGCCGCGCCGCTCCGCCGCGAAGGCCGCCAGCCACGCCAGCGGGGCGTTCCAGTTGATCGCCACCTCGTTCGTGGAGTACGAACCGATGTCGTCCACGTAGCAGGCCGCCGGCGCACAGCCCGACAGCTGCTCCTTCGCCACCGGGTCCTCGAGCCCCGCGTTCGGCCCGCCGGCGAAGGAACCGGCCGGCGGGTGCGGCAGCGAGGCGTCGTTCTGGTGCGCCCAGAACCGGTGGTGCTGGTTCTCGGAGGCCCGCTCGCCGTAGCCCGTGACGTACGAGCGGTCCAGGGCGTTGCGGCCCAGGAGGTAGTCCAGGGACTCCAGGGCGCCGGCCCGGTAGCGCTGCGCACCCGTCAGCTCGTACGCGACGGCCAGCATCATCGCGTTGTTGGCGACGGCGCTGTTGGAGCCCCACACGTAACCGGTGGCGGGGATCGGCACCCCGTAGCCCTGGCCGGCCATGGTGGAGAGGTGGCCGTCGGCCGCGGCGGTCAGCAGTCCGCGCATCCGGGCCACGTCGTCGGCGGGCAGGGCCACGCCGGGGACGGTGGCGAGGGTGATGCGGCCCAGCGTCGCCGTGCCGCCCCACCAGAACCCGTCGGCGGGCCTGCCGTGATGAGGCGAGGAGGTCACGGCGTCGCGGTACTGCGCCTCGCCGGTGGTGGCGAGGAGTTCGGCCGCGGCCCAGTAGAACTCGTCCGAGACGTCGGCGTCCTCGTACGCGCCGCCGCCCGTGTTGTCGGTCGCCGGGGCGAGCACGTCCGGGTTGGCCCTGGCGGCCGTCCAGGCGGTGCGCGCCGCGGCCAGGCAACGGCTCGCGAAGGCCGCGTCGTACGGGGCGTACACCCGCGCGCACTGTGCGGCCGTGGCCGCCAGGTTCAGCGTGGCGGCGGTCGAGGGCCGGTGCAGCTCGCGCTGTTTGTCGTCGAGTTCGGGCCGCGTCGGCAGCGCCGTCCACTCCGCGTCGTGCACCTTGTGGAAGGCCATGCCCGCCGACGGCCGGCCCGCCGGGACCTGCATCCGCATCAGGAACTCCAGCTCCCAGCGGGCCTCGTCGAGCACGTCCGGCATTCCGTTGCCGCGCTCCGGAATCCGGAGCGTCGAGTCGCCGAGCGCGGCGTCGCCGCCCGAGCGCCGGGCACGCTCGAAGGAGTTGACGACCTGCCAGGTCGCGATGCCGCCGTTGACCACGTACTTGCCCTGGTCGCCCGCGTCGTACCAGCCGCCGCGGACGTCCACCCGGTAGTCGCACACCCCGGCCTGGCAGGGCACGCTGGTGTCGCCCTTGTTGGGTGCCACGCCCAGGTGCCCGGCGGGACGCGCGTACGCGCTGCCCGTCAGCGCCGCGTCGATCGCGATGCCGCTGCGCTGCTGGTGGAAGAACGACATGCTGTCGGCGCGCAGGCCGTCGTACAGCGAGGCGGAGATGTCGAAGGGGTGGCTGGACCGGCCGCCGGCGACGAGGGTGAAACCCGCGCCGGTGCCGGTGTACGTGCCGAAGTCCACCAGGTGCGTGGCCTGGCCGGACGCCTGATCGGCGCCGTGGACGGCGGTGGTGCCCGACGCGACCTGCGTACCGGAGGCGTCGAGCAGCTGCCAGGCGAGCGGCGTGGTCGCGGAGCTGACCACGGTGGCCCGCTTCGGGCCGTCGGGCAGGTAGCCGAGCTGGTTGACCCGGACGGGGGAGTCGGGGGGGCGCCCGAGGGCGCCCCCCCCACCCGCGCGGGGCGGGTACCGCCGGGACGCGCCCGCCCTGAGGCGGCCGGGGGGCCTGGCGGGGCGGCGGGGGGGGTGTCGCCGTGGTGTTCCCCCGGGGGGGGGGGGGGGGGGGGCCCCGCCGGCCCCCCCCCCGACGCGGCGCGGGCGGAGTCCGCCGTGAACGCGCCGACGGTCAGGCTGCCGGTGGCCAGGGCGAGGCCGGTGAGCGCGGCGGCCGCGCGACGTGACAGCCGGCGGACGGAGAGGGCAGGGGGCACGTGAGGGGCCTTCCTCGGGTGGGGGCAGAGGATTGGGAGCGCTCCCACCACCATGGCGCATCGTGTCGCGGTGACTCAAGATGCGGGAAGGACGGAAGGGGATGTCCCTACCTCTGCTGGGCCGCGTCCCGGGCCTGCTGGGCGATCTGCTCCAGCACGACCCTCGGGTCCGCGGTCGGCGCGACGGCCTTGCCGATGTTCCGCTTGATGGTGTTGCTGACCTGCAGCCAGGACGGTTCGTTGACCGGGTAGAGCTCGGCGGTGCGCAGGGCGGTGAGGAACTGCTCGGTGCTCGGGTCCGCCGCCGCGCCCTGGGACGCCTGGGTGGCGGTCACCGTCGACGGCAGCAGCTGGTACCGCCCGGCGAACTCGTTGAGGTTCTCGTCCTCGTAGACGAAGTTCAGGAACGAGCCCACCAGTTCGCGATTGCCCTCGTGCTTGAAGGCCATCATCCAGTCGGCGACGCCCGCCGCCGGCGGGGTCTTCTCCTTGCCCAGCGTGTCCGACACCGGCATCCGCAGCGTACCGACCTTCATGCCCTTCGCCCTCGCCTGGTGGAGGAGCGACGGATAGCCGTTGACCATGCCGACGTCACCGCGCAGGAAGGCGGCGAAGGCGTCCTGCCGGTTGAGCTGCGCCGGCGGGACCGGGCCGGTCAGGGCGGGGGCGACCAGGTTGTCCTTGATCCAGCGGAACGTCTGCGCGTTCCGCTCGGACGCGATGTTGTACCGGCCGTTGTTGTCGGTGTAGCCGCCGCCGTTGCTCAGCTCCCAGATCAGGGCTTCGGCGTGCGCCTCCTCGGGGCCGAGGGGCAGGGCGTACGGATAGAGCACGTCCTCCTCCTTCAGCGCTTCGGCCGCGTCCCGCAGGTCCGACCAGGTCTTCGGCGGCTCCGCTCCGGCCTTCTCGAACAGCTCCTCGTTGTAGAAGAGCAGCCGGCTGCTGGCGACGAAGGGCAGGCCGTAGAGGGTGTTGTCGACCGAGCCCGCCTCCGCGAGGGGCGGCAGGAAGTTCGCCTCCGTTCTGATCGACAGCACGTCACTGGCGGCGTAGAGGCGGCCCTGCGCGGCGAAGTCCGAGTACGCGCCCATCAGCGCCACGTCCGGGGCGTCGTCCTCCTCCACCATCCGGGTCACCTCGCGGTCGACGTCGGCCCACGGGTAGAGGGTCACCTGCACCTTCGTGCCGGGGTGGGAGGCGGTGAAGGCGGCGGTCAGCTCGTCCCAGTACGCCTTGGAGCTGGTCGCCGGGCTGTCGCCGTACTCGGGGGCCACCAGGCGCAGCGTCGTCCCGTCGCTCCCGGACAGCGAACCGCAGGCGGTGACGAAGGAGCCCAGCAGTCCGAACGCGGCCACGGAGGCGGTCATGCCGAAGAGTCTCGGTCGCACGGATCTTTCCTCTTGATCTTTTTGGACAGTGCGTCCGAAATTCTCGCCCGGCGATGGCCGTAATTGCGCCCCCCGCGGAGCTTTTGTGGTCGTAGCTCCAACTGGCGCCATTCCCTTTGGTGTTTTCCGATATGCGGCCGTCGAATCCGACGCGCGTAGAACCCTCCACGGTGTCCAAAAAGACTTCGGAAAGGAACATTGACGAAACGGAGGACCCGAGGACGGAAGCGGAGCTCACTCCCGCACGGACACGGCCGAGGTCCGGCGATCACGTCCGAGGCCGCACCCCGCCGAGCACGGAGAGTGAGCGCCAGGCTGCTCCGAGTGGAGCTCACCGGTGGTGGACCTCCCCGCACGCACGCAGGCTGACCCTTGTCCCCGCCCGCCCGGACCATGCGGCGCGGAGCCGGACGGCACACCCGGCGTGAGGGCCGGGACGGTCAACCACGCGCGAGAGAACGGGTTCACATGACGCGACACGGCATCAGAACGGGCCGCATGCCGTCCGTTCGGGGGAGCGGCAGGTTCGTACGGAAGCGGGGGGAACACCGGTACGCGCGGCGACGCTTCCGAGGTGCGCGTACCGGGGCGGCGCTCGCCGCGGCGGGTCTCGCCTTCCTGGGCGCCGTCGCTCCGGCACCGGCCGGAGCCGCGTCCCCGCCCGGCACCGGGCCCCACCCGGGCGCTCCCGGACGGTTCGTGCCCGGCCCCTGCCCGGACGCGCCGGAGCCGGTCCCCGGCCGGTGCGGGGTCCTGGAGGTGCCGGAGAACCGCACCCATCGCGGCGGGCGGACCATCCGGCTTGCCGTCGTCATCGTTCCGGCCGTGTCGAAGAAGCCGGCCGAGGACCCGGTGGTGTTCATGGAAGGAGGCCCCGGCGGCGACGCGATCGGCGCCATCCCCTTCCTGATCGCCTCCCGCGTGAACCAGGACCGCGACCTGATCGTCATGACCCAGCGCGGCGGGCCCTACTCCCAGCCCCACCTCGCCTGCCCGGAGATCGACCGCTTCAACGCGAAAGCCGTCGGACTGCCGTACGACGCGCCCTCGACCGGACGGCTCCTGGTTCGCGCCGCCAAGGAGTGCCGGGACCGCCTCACCGCCGACGGCATCGACCTTCGGGCCTACAACACCACGGAGAACGCCGCCGACTTCGCCGCCCTGCGCACGGCACTGGGCATCAGGAAGTGGAACGTCTACGGCTACTCCTACGGCACCGACCTGGGCCTCACGTACCTGCGCCGGCATCCTCGGGGAATCCGCTCGCTGACGATCGACTCGGTGGTGCCTCCACAGATCGTGAGCCTGCCCTGGGCCTGGGACAGCGCGCGGGAGGGGATCGACGCGATCTTCGCGGCCTGCGAGGCCCAGCCCCGCTGCAAGAGCCGTTACCCGGACCTCCACCGCACGCTGACCGAGCAGGTCCGCCGCCTCGAGGCGAACCCGCTGCGTCTGACCGCGCGGCCGCCCGGGGGCGGCGATCCGGTGAAGGTCGTCCTCGACGGCGGCACGCTGGTGAACCTGCTGGTCGCCGACGGCCGTGCGCTGCCGGCCGCGGACGTCCCCGCGGCACTCGACGAACTCGCCCGCGGCAACCCCGAGCGCCTCGCGCGGATCCAGGCCGCCGGCGCCACCCCCGCCATCGGCGAGTTCGCCCACGGTCTGACGCACTCGGTGGCCTGCGCCGAATGGGTGCCGGGACACGGCAAGCCGGACCTCCTGGAGGCGGGACGCCGGGCCTTCCCCGGATGGCCGGACACCGTGCTCGCCCACGCACCGCAGCTTCCCTTCGAGCACGACCTGTGCCGCGTCTGGAACGTCCCGGACCGCACCGCGATCCAGCGGGTGCCGACCCACAGCAAGGTGCCGACGCTGATCATCACCGGAACGTTCGACGCGAAGACGGGGGCGAGCTGGGGGCCGTACGCGGGCCGCACCCTGCCCCGCTCGACGGCCGTGCAGATTCCCGGGATCGGCCACTTCGTGGTTCCCCAGTCGCCCTGCGCGCAACGCGTCCTCGCCTCCTTCCTGGCGCGCCCGACCGCGCCCGACACCGGCTGCGTGGCAGGACTCGCACCGGCACCGTTCACCATCACCCCTGACCCGGAGAGAACATGACGTCCCCTCGCCCACCCCGCCCCCACCCCCGGCGCGCGTCGCGCCGGCTCGCGGCCACGCTGGCCGGGGCCACGGCCGGAGTCCTCGTCGCCGGCCTCGGCGCCACACCCGCACAAGCCGGGTCCGACGGCGGAGCGCCGCTCGGCACGGTCGCCCGCACGGCGGGCGACGCCCGCTTCGAGCCCGGCCCCTGTCCGAGGACGGCTGATCCGATCCCCGCTCTGGAACGCGCCCGCTGCGGCACGCTCACCGTGCCGGAGAAGCGTTCCCGGCACGGCGATCACCAGGGCCACGGCGATCACCAGGCTCCCGCGGATCACCAGCGTCCCCACGGTCAGAACCAGGACGACCAGCACGGGCGGAAGGGGCATCCGAGCCGCAGGATCACCCTCGCGGTCGCGATCATCCCCGCGGCCACCAGCAGACCGGCACCCGACCCGATCGTGTGGCTCGCCGGCGGGCCCGGCGACGACGCGGTCTCCGAGATCCCGATGGCGCTCGCCGGCGGCCTGAACCGCGACCGCGACGTCATCTTCATGTCGCAGCGCGGGACGTACTCGGCCGACCCGGAGCTCACCTGCCGGAACGTCGACGAGTTCGCCGCGGAGTCCCTCGGCCTCGTCTTCGGCGCGCCGTCCACCGGCCGTCTGCACGTCGAGGAGACGCGCAAGTGCCGCGACCGGCTGGCGAGCCGCGGCGTCGACCTCAGCGCGTACAACGGCACCGAGAGCTCCGCCGACTACGACGCCCTGCGCAAGGCGCTCGGCATCAGGCAGTGGAACGTGTTCGGCATCTCGTACGGCACCGATCTGGCACTCCAGTACATGCGCCTGCACCCGAAGGGCATCCGGTCGGTCGGCATCGACGGCGTCCTGCCGCCGTCCCTGGCCGGCGGGGCCGTGACCTGGAAGGCCGCACGGGAGGGCTTCGACGGCATCTTCGCGGCGTGCGCGCGACAGCCCGCCTGCAACACCCGCTACCCGAACCTCAAGGCCACCTTCGAACGCCTCGTGGTCGAACTCGAGGCCCGACCGGTCACGACCACGGTCACGGTTCCGGGCCACCCGGAGCCGGTGAAGGTCGTGCTGGACGGCGGACTCCTGGTGAACTGGCTGACCTTCGCCAGCCATCTCGCGGCCGGCGTGCCCCGCTCCATCGACGAACTGGCCCACGGCAACCCGCGGCGGATCGCCGAGCAGTACGCGGGCGGCAAGCTCAGCCCGCAGGCCATCGGCAGGGTCTCCCACGGGCTCGTCTTCGGCGTCTTCTGCAGCGAGTGGACACCGTTCGAGAGCGAGGCCGACGTGATCCGTGCCGGACGGCGGCTGTTCCCGACCTTCCCCCGCTCGGTGCTGGCCAACGCACCGCTCCTCAGCTGGATGCACGCGGACTGCCGGGCCTGGGACATCCCTCCGGCGCCGCGCTCGATCCGCGAGGTGACACGCAGCGACATCCCGACGCTCGTCCTGTCCGGCGGGTTCGACGCCCAGACCGCGCCGAGCAGCGGGCCGTACGCCGCCCGCACGCTGAGCCGCTCCACCGCCGTCACGGTTCCCTACGTGGCTCACGTGGTCTTCGCCGACTCGCCGTGCGCGCAGGCGATCACCCGCTCCTTCTTCGCCACCCCGACCGCGCCGGACACCACCTGCCTGGCCGGCCTCCAACCGCCCAGGTTCGAGATCGCGCCGTAGGCGCCCGCCCCCACCCGACACCGACCCGGCCCGTGCCCCTCACCCGAGAGGCACGGGCCGCACCCTTGCGCCCGACCGCGCAGCCCGGGACGACTGAGGGTCAGGTGGCGGTGTCCTCCGCGCGGAGCGCGATGCGGAGAGCGCTGCGGACGCCGGTGACGACGACGGTGATCAGGCACAGGGCGATGACGGTCTCGGCCCACAGGAAGGCGAACCAGTCCAGCACACAGCCGATCGGGGGTGTGCCGGGAGCGGTGTTGCGGAACGCCGCCAGGGCGAACAGCGTGGCGGCCATCCAGGCGAGGGCGGGCCAGACGATGCCCTCGCCATGGGTCGTCAGGTACCAGGCTCCGATGAGTACGGATGCCGCCAGCGCCCACATCACCACCATCATGAACCCCGCGAAGACGAGGAGGCTGCCGGATCGGGACAGTTCCAGTCCCATCGCGGCCTCCTGACCGGAGTTCAGGGGTGTCGTGGAGACGGAGAAGAGCGTGGCGTTGTTCGAGAAGAGCATCCGCACCGGCACCTCCTTGCCCCCGAGCACCGCCCAGAACTCCAGGTCGGTCTCGTAGGTGTCGAACGGGTAGTCGCCGATCGATCCACCGGTGAGCGCGACCTGCACGTCCTCGGGCGCGATCCGCTCGTGCGCCGGGAACGACAGGTCGCCGAGGGTCGCCACGGAGGTCTGGAGGCGGAGATCGGCCACCGGCGCGGTCCCTCCCTCCTCGCCGAGGGCCCCGCGCGGGACGGCATGGACCCGCAGGACGAGCTCCCTGGCCGCCGCGTCGACACTCTGGACGATGGCCTCCACGTCCACCCGGTCGGCGGCCCGGGACCCGACCGCGTGGACCGCGTCGTTCGCCTGCCGCTCGGTGAACTGCAGCCACGAGCCCACGGCCACCGCCACCACGATCAGGACCGCGAGAGGAACCAGGACCGGCAGCAGCGACGCCCCGAAACGACGGGAGCGACGTGGCCGGGGCGAAGGCGTGGGCGGGGTCATGGTGACTCCGGCGGGATGAGAAGGGCAGCGGCCGGACGTGTGATCACTCGTCGATCACAGGACGTCACTGTAGACGTCGTTTCCTGTGGCGGCCCGGGGCCACGTTGACCGAGCGCGAAAGTTGGCTCTTGAGGACGCTTATGGGTGGGGCGCGGGTCTGGGCCGCAACGGAGCGGGCGAGCTTCCGCCGGAGGCGCTGCCTCCACGGGGGCTGACCGTCAGCCCGACGCCTCACGTGATCCGTCTGCCGGTCGGTCTTTATCGAGTGCGAGAGTCCCGGTCCGGGTGGTACAAGGTCCGCGTGACCGATCATCTGTGCTTCCCCACCCTGCTGCGGACAATTGACGAGCGTTCAGCCGCGTTCCGCGCCGCCGTCGCCGCGGCCCCCAGCCTCGACGCCGACGTCCCGTCCTGCCCGGGCTGGACGCTGTACGACCTGGCGAACCACCTCAGCGAGGGGGACCGCTTCTGGGCCTACATCGTGCTGAACACCGCGCCGGGCGACGAACGGCCGAGCAAGGACGGGCTGGCGGCGCCCAGGGAGCGCGAGGCCCTCATAACCTGGCTGGCCGACTCGACGGAGCAGCTGCTCACTGCTCTGCGCGAGGCCGGCCCGGACCGGGGCTGCTGGGCCTGGTGGGAGCCGCTGGCCTCGCCGCACACGGCGGCAGCCGTGGCCCGCCGCCGCGTCCCGGAATCGCTGATCCACACCTACGACGCCCAGCTGGCCTCCGGTACCCCGCAGGAGCTGCCGACGACCGAGGCGGTCGACACCGTCGAGGAGTTCCTCGCCACCGTCTGCACCGGCACGGTCCCGTGGCCGGGCGAGCCCGCCACCATGGACTACCACGTGGCCGAGGCCGGCTCCTGGCGCCAGACGGTGGACGCCGTCGGTTCCCGCTTCACCCGCCTCACCGCGGCGGAGGCCGCCGAGAGCAAGCCCACCGCCGCCATCTACGGCACGGCCAGCGAGATGGCCCTGCTCATGTACATGCGCATCCCGGCCGGCTCGCTGCGGATCGAGGGCGACGCCGACCTGCTCCAGCAGCTGCAGGACTGGGACTGAGGCCGACCGGCACCCCGGCGCACCCCGCAGTCCCGGAGGAGGATCAGCAGAGGCAGAACTCGTTGCCCTCGATGTCCTGCATCGTGATGCACGACTCGTTGACGCCATCGGCGCGCTGCGTCAGCACGTGCTTCCCGCCGAGCGCCATCAGCCGTGCGCATTCGGCCTCGAGTGTGGCCAGGCGCTCCTCACCCACGAGCCCGGCGCCGGTCCGCACATCGAGATGCACCCGGTTCTTGACGACCTTGCCTTCGGGAACTCGCTGGAAGAGCAACCGCGGGCCCGCCCCCGAGGGATCAGTGCACGCGAAGTAGATCTCGTCCTCGGGCGGCAGCGAGCGGTGGTACTCCTCCCACGTGGCAAAGCCCTCCGGGACCGTCGTCGGTACGACGTACCCCAGCACCTCGCACCAGAAGGCGGCGAGGCGCACGGGCTCCGCGCAGTCGAAGGTCACTTGGAACTGTTTGATCGTTGACATCGGCGCACGATAACAGGGACCCCGCTCATCTCCCCAGGTCGGGACGTCCGCACGTCGTCGGGAGGAGGCGTCTGCCACCCGCTGCCCGAGAGGTCAGCAAGGGGTGAACAGGGCGGCGTCCGCTCCGTCGAGGACGAATCCGTTGTCGAAGCGGACGCGGACCGTCACCCGCGGCCGGGCCTGCTGGAAGGCGATCCACGCGGGCTCCAGGGAGCCGATCTGTTCTTCGAGCTGCTTCCTGCTCCCCGGAGGCATCTGGGAGCCGAAGTCGTCGTGGAGGGACTTCAGTCGTACGTACTCGCGGACGTCCGGACCCTCTTCCCGTGCGTGTTCCTCCGCCCGTTCGACCGTGCCCTCGGTTCCCGCCGCCAGCGACAGGAAGCCCGCGACGACACCTGCCGTGTCCGCCGGTCCTCCGACCGGCTCCACCGACCCGGTCAGCCTGAGTTCCGTCGCCAGCCTCACCCGCCGGCCGTCTTCGAGCGTCATCGGTCCTTCGTCTCTCCGTCGGTCGGGCCCCGCCGGCGCGGCGGCACCCCTGCCGCGGGTCATTATCCGGATCCGGCATGCGCGCGCGGTGAGCGGGGCTTCAGCGGCGGATCCGGCCGCCGCCTGCGGTGTCCGGGGCGGGAGGGGCGGGATCGCGCCAAGTGTGATGGGGGCCCGCACGTGCCTTCCGGGGTACGGGGGACGGCCCTATGCTCCTGCGCCAGACGTCGGGTTACCGCCGGTAAAGGGGTGGGGTATGGACCGCATGGGCAACTCGCGACGCACCTTCGTGGCAGGCGCGGCCGCCGTGACCGGAGCGGCCGCCGTCGGGGGAGCCGTCCTCGGTGCCGCACCGGCCGTCGCCGCCGATACGGCCTCCGAGACGTCCGCGCAGACGGCCGCCGAGTCCTCCGCGGCGCAGACCGTGGCCGTACTCGGCGGGGGAGTCGCCGGCCTGACGGCCGCACACGAACTGGCCGAGCGCGGCTTCCGCGTCACCGTCTACGAGCGCCGGGCACTGGGCGGCAAGGCCCGCTCCATGGACGTGCCCGACAGCGCGCGCGGCAGCCGGCGCCCGCTCCCCGCCGAACACGGCTTCCGCTTCATCCCCGGCATTTATCACAACCTCCCCGACACCATGCGGCGCATTCCCTTCCCCGGGAACGCCAACGGCGTCTGGGACAACCTCGTCGCCCCGGCCGAGATGTCCTTCGCCCGCACCGGCCGCGAGGACCTGCGCATCCCGCTTCCCTGGCCGGGCCACCGGCCCGCCGAGCTCACCCTCGACGAGATCCGCCGCGCCCTGACCGCTCTGCTCGACACCGTCCACTCGATCCCGCTCCACGAGACCGCGTACTTCGTCAACCGCTTCCTCGTCTTCCTGACCAGCTGCGACGAGCGACGCAACGAGGAATGGGAGCGGACGCCCTGGTGGGACTTCCTGGGGGCCGCGCGGATGAGCTACGACTACCAGCGCATCCTCGCCGTCGGACTGACCCGCAACATCGTCGCGACGAAGGCCGAGGAGGCCAGCACCCGAACGGTCGCCACACTCCTGGAGGCCTTCGCCTTCAACGCTCTGGGACGCGGCGCCGACGGCCCCCTCGACCGGATCCTGAACCTGCCCACCAACGAGGCGTGGATCGATCCGTGGGTCGCCCATCTCGCCGGCCTCGGCGTGGAGTTCCGCATCGGCTGGACGCTTCGGGAACTGGCCTACGACTCCGCGACCAACCGGATCGGAGCGGCCGTCGTCGAGGATCCGCAGGGCGTCCGCCGCTCGGTGACCGCCGACCACTACGTCTCCGCGATCCCGGTGGAACACGCCCGGCGGACCTGGGGCGCGGCGTTGCGGGCGGCGGACCCGCAGCTCGCGCGGTGCGACAGGCTGGAGACCGACTGGATGACGGGCATCCAGTTCTACCTGACGGAGCGCGCGCCGCTGCTCGCCGGACACGCCAACTGCATCGACTCGCCATGGTCCCTGACGGCGATCCAGCAGGCGCGCCACTGGCCTTCCCGTGACTTCGCCGCCCACTACGGCGACGGGGCCGCCGTCGACTGCCTCTCGGTGGACATCTCGGAGTGGGACCGGCCCGGCATCCTCTACGGCAAGACGGCCAAGCAGTGCACGCGCACGGAGGTCGCCCGGGAGGTGTGGGCGCAGCTGAAGGCCGCGTTCAACGACTCCGGCCGTACGGTGCTGAAGGACAGCGCGCTGCACTCCTGGTTCCTCGACCCGGGCGTCGACGGCCTCGGCACCCCGAACCCGACGAACGAGGACCAGCTGCTCGTCCACCCGGTGGGCACCTTCCACAACCGGCCGCAGGCCGCCACCAGGATCCCCAACCTGTTCCTGGCCGGCGACTACGTTGCCGTCGACATCGACCTGGCGACCATGGAAGGTGCCAACGCCTCCGCCCGCCAGGCCGTCAACGCCCTGCTCGACCGGACGGGCTCGACCGCCGCGCGCTGCACGGTGCAGAAGCTCTTCAGGGCCCCGGAGTTGGAGGGGTTCAAGCGCCACGACCGGCTGCGCCACCGGCTCGGCCTGCCCAACGCGCTCGACGTGGGCTGAACCCGGACAGGGGGGCAGGGCGGGCGCGCCGGACCACGATCCACAACTGCCGCACCCGACCGCCTCAGCCCCATTCGGACCTCCGCTGTTACATCTTCACGGAATGGCCACCGAGTGATGATCGGTCAGTCCGGATGCCTTTTCAGCGGCCTCGCGGCGGCAATAGGATTGCCCTGCGTGCCGGTCGACTCGCAGTGCGTGAGACAAGGGGGGCAGTTTCCTGGTGACCGGTTTCGCATGTCGTCATCGGATCCGTGACTCATGGAATTGGGTGACCCATGCCTCCTCGGCTCGTCGGCCATAAAGGCTCACTGGCAGGACAGCAGTTCCCGATCGGCGCAACACCGCTAACCCTGGGCCGTAACGGCGACAACAGCGTGGTGATAACCGTGGGAAACGTCTCACGCTTTCACGCCGAAGTGCGCCGCGAAGGCCACGGATTCGTGCTGTACGACAGCGGGAGCAGTAATGGAACGCGCGTCAACGGGACGCGCGTGACCTCACACGAACTGCAGCCCGGAGATCTCATCGAGATCGGCACCGAGACGTTCCGCTTCGAAGCGGTCGACACCATGGAGACCATCCTCGACCTCTCCGTGCTGGCGCCGCTCACCCCCTCCGCGGCGACCCTGGCAGAGGGGTCCGTGCTGAACGTGACGGTGTCGGGCGGCGGACCCGTCGGCCTGAGCTTCGCCCTGCTCCTCGAACACCTCATGGGGCCGCGCGTGAACATCACCGTCCACGACGGCCGGTGGGTCCGGGACGGGGCGAGGGTCGTCTGGAAGAGCGAAGGCCAGGGCAACGTCAGGCGGCAGCAGGTCGTCACCGTGCAGAGCCGTCAGTACCTGAACCTTCCCGACGAGGTGCAGGCACGGCTCTTCCGCGGCGACGCGTACACCGAGATGTGGCCGGTCGGCCCCGACTCGCTCCGCGGCCACAAGCCGAGGAACCTCCGGATCGCGTACATCGAGGACACCCTCCTCGAACTGGCCAACGAGAAGCCGGAGCGGATCCGCCTCGTTCCCGAGGCGTTCGACCCGGTCGAGTACGAGAAGGGAGAAGGCCGCGACCACGTCCTCGCCATCTGTGAGGGCGGCCGCTCCCGGACGCGCGAGCACTTCATCGACAAGTTCGGCAACGCCGACAAGTCCATCTACTCGCTCCAGGGCCGGCACATCCAGGACGTCGTCCTCGGCCTGCGGGTCAGGTCGACCCTGACGGACCCCATGACGGTCCTGCTGACCGTGGCCCAGAACCGCTTCCTCCTCAACGCCCTTCGCGGTCAGGGCTTCCTCAACATGCGGCTCACCGACGCCGAGGCCGCGGAAGTCGTCGGCATCGATCCGGTCCGGCACGTCTTCGAGGAGTGCATCGCCTCACGCCCCTGCGTCATGGGGCGGGACGACCACGGCGACTTCCAGTGCTCGACGCACAGCACCCTCTTCCTGCCCGCCATGGTCAGGGGCTCGGCCCTGTGGAAGCGGGTGCTGGAGGGGCTGACGCTGTTCGGCGTCGCCGAGAGGGACCTCAGCGCCGTCACGGCCTTCCGGCTCGACATGGTGCAGCGGCCCCGGTTCACCACGCGGCTGCGCCCGGCCACGTCGACCTCCCCGGGGACGTACGGGTTCCTGCTCGGCGACGCGGCCAACGCCATCCACTTCTGGCCCGGACGCGGCCTCAACAGCGGTCTCGGCTCCGCCATTTCGCTCGCCCGGTCCCTCAACGGCGCGTGGACCGGCAGGCCGTTCCGCGACGCCGACTTCGCACGCCACGAGGCGGCCATGTCGATGCTCCAGTACCGGCACAAGAGCCGGGCCTGGAACACGATGATCACCACCGACGAGAACGGCGTCAGCCGGGCGATCAAGGAGAAGATCGCCCAGAGCATCGAGGAGTCGGAAGGGAAGGAGCTGGACAGGAAGGCGGACATCGACGCGTTCATGGACCGGCTGCGGGGAATCCGGGACCGCCTGGCCCCGCGCGTTCCCGGCATGCCCGACGACGCGACCCTCCGGAACCACCTGGAGACGCTCGGCTCCTCCACCCTGCGCACCCTGTGGGAGAGCGGGGCGTGGGACACGCTGATCGTCGGCGGCGAAGAGGTGGACATCGACATCTTCTACCGCCAGGACCCGCCGGCCACGACGGGTCCCACGACGGATCCGAGGAACGACCCCACCAGGGCTCCCGCCGCGACGTGAGGGGAGGCCGGTCCGGACGGCGTGTGATCCCGGACGCCCACCGGACCGGCCCTCCGGCCACCCCGCCGCGTGGCCGCGGGTTTGCCGGGGTGTCAGCGAAGGTGCTGGTGGAAGAAGGCGGCTGCCTCCCTGCCGACCCGGACGCGGACGGTCCGGTCGGCAGGTTCCGGGGCGAAGAAGTCGTCGTGGCGGACATGCGGTCCGGCGCAGGCACCACTCGCTGTGGGGATGTGCTCCAGGTACGGCCTGGTGTCGACGTCGTACGGGCTGACCGTGTCTGCTCCGCCCCAGCGGATGCCCACGGGCACCCGCACGGTCGCCAGGCTTTCCGGGGTCACGAGAGCGCCGACTCCTGGGGCCACCTGGAAGACCGCGCGCACTCGGGGGTCCGAGAGGTCTGCTGCGGCGGCATCCAGCGCACGTCGTGACGACTCGTCCAGGGGATACTTCTTCCGCAGCGCATCCAGCGCGCCGGGGAACTCGGGGATCTCCGGAAGAGGGATCGTTCCCGTCAGTACGGCCCACAGGATCTGCGGATCGACACGGGCCCCGGCAAGGGCCGCCGCCGTGTAACCGCCGAGGGAGAAACCCGCCACGCCGACCGGACCGAGGAGCTGTTCCCGGGCGAGTGCTTCGAGCACGAAGGACACGTCCCGGGGCCGTTCCCATACGTGGAGAAAGCCCTCCGGCTCGTAGCCGTCGACGTAGTTGTTGCCGTGATGATCGAGGGCGACGACCCGGAACCCCGCCTCGTGCAGCGGGCGTACCAGCCACTCCATGGTGCTGCCCGAGCCTCCGGTGCCGTGAGAGACGACGACAAGCGGAGCGGGTTCACCCTGTGGGCGGCTCGGCTCCCACAGGTAGAGACGGATAGGGCGCGGACGAGTCGGATCCCGAAGGTCGCGCCGGGACTCGTCGTACAGGACACGTATCAGTGGTTGTTCCTGTCCAGAGATCATCATGGCGACATCGTAGGGAGGTCGCCTGTTCCTGAGTGCCGATCCTTCCGCCCGGCGGTGTGGAGGGAAGCGGCTCAGTGCTCGCAGAGCGAGAACTCCCGCTCGTAGAGCTGCTCGTTGTGTTCGTCGACGAAGAACTTGCGCTCCCGCATCAGCTGTTCGCGGTACTCCCTGGCCTGTGCGAGCGTCATGGTCGACGTCTCCGACCACGGCTGCTGCGGCGGCACGTCGGAGGTCGAGACGATCTTCTCCGACGGATCGACCAGGAAGAACGCGAGAATCTTGCGGTGCCCCGGGCGCGTCGGGTCTTCGAGGCGGAACGACCCGACGCGGTGCTGGAGGACGTTCGGGAACGCCAGGCAGCGGCCCGCCGGGGTCGACGCCGATCCCAGTACCTGATTCAGCGCGTCCTCGTCCTCCAGGCCGTAGACCTCCCGCAGACCGTTGTCGTCGTTCTGCTCGTAGTACGGGTCGTCGAGCGCCGCACGGAAACTCAGCCGGCTCTCGGTGATGTTCTCGCTGTCCCAGTAGTAGATGCCGGTCGAGACGATCCGCTCGTTCAGCATTCCCTCGACGTGCCAGGAACCGCCGGAGTACTCGGGCTTTTCCGGGGTGAGGTGAATGGTGGCGAGCTTGACGATGACCTGGAGCCGGCGGCCGCGCAGGTCGACCCGGGCGGAGGCCTCCGGCAGCTCGGGCGCGGTGAAGGCCGGGGCGTCCGGGACGACCGGACGGCGGTTCTCCCACCAGTCGTCCAGTTCCTGGCTCCAGGCGCGGCGGGCCTCGGCGTAGGCCTCCTCGTCGCTGTAGGCGGACCTGTCCGGGTGCTCCGGCTCCGAGTCGTACCACCCGAACGGATCGGCCTCGATCCGCAGGGGGCGCGGATGGCGCAGGTCGGTGAGCACGTTCTCCAGCAGCGGGCGGAAGCGCGCGAACAGGTCCGGCAGCACCGCGGCCAGTTCGTGGTGCTTCTCGGGGTGGACGTTGTTGACGTACGAACGGAAGGTGACGTCGCCGTCGTCACTGACGTCGACGTCCGTCGGCAGCCACTGGAACTTCTCCGAGAACTCGTGCTTCGAATAGCGGTCCGTCGGATTCCGCCAGGCGTCCTCGGGCCCGCCGCTCGCCTCCCTCACGAGGCAGAACAGCGAGGGATGGACCAGATCCAGTACCTGCCCGTCGGATCCGGGATGCCAGTCCTTCTCTTCCTCGGGGACCTGTTCCAGAACGCGGACCGCCTCGCTCAGCCGGGACCTGAGCTTGTCGTCGACCAGCGTGTCCGACTGCCACACCCCGTCGACGGCGGACACCTCGACACCGGTGCGTCCGTCCCGCAGCGCGGCGTAGTGCGCGAGTTCGTCGAGCACGTAACGCACCTGGGCTTCGGAGAGGCCCTGGTCGAGCGCCTCCCGAGTCCACCTGGCGACGATGCCGGCGTCGTTCGTCTTGTCGAACCACCCCGGCTTCGCCCGTATGTGAGCGCTGCACTGCATGATCTCAAGTTCCCGCAGCGTCCGGGGCGTTGCGTAGGACAGCGAACGGGACGCCTGAAACGGCAGCGGGAAAGCGGACAGGCCAGTCACTTTTCTCGGTCCTCCCAGTCGGTGTGCGGCGGCGGGAAGGATACTTCAGCGGACTGACATCGCAGCGTGGCGCGGGGCCGGCCGCGGCCCGGGAACCGACGGCGGGGAGTTCGACGACGACCACGCCGGCCGGTTCAGCTCACGAACTCCCTGTCGCCGTAGTCGACCCGTGCCTCGTTCCAGTCCACGCCGAGCGCCGCCGTGAGCCTCCGGGCCACGGGCAGCTCGGCGAGCGGGGCGATGAGGATCAGCTTCCCGTCGAGGGTGACGGAGCCGCCGACGAGTTCCTCCCGGGCCTCGGGGTCGGCCAGCAGCGCGTCGCGCAGACGGGTCGGCGTGACGCCGGAAGCCTGGATCTGGACCGCGTCGGTGTCCGGAGAGGTTCGCGTCAGGCAGCGGAAGGTGAGCACCGACTCCTGGTGGTACGTCTTGGCGATGACGCCCGCGATGTGGCGGAGGCCGTCCGGGCCGATCCGTTCGACGTCGAACTCGCGCGAGCGCTCGTACGTGGCCTGCTTCAGCTCGGCGGACCAGAAGACGCCGTCGAGCAGGGTCGACGCCTCCGGCCTGGCGCCGTGGGCGCGGATGATCGCCCGCACGTCACGGCCGAACCGCTCGAGCCGGGTCCGCAGCCGTGGATCGGACTGGTCCGTGATGATGTCGGTGTTGTTCGTGGCGAAGATCTCCGCGTTGGGACAGTCCGCCGCCGAGGGGCTCGCCTGCGCGCTTCCCGTTCCCGCGAGACCCGTCATCAGCGCGGCCACGGCGGACAGGATCTGCAGCCTGCGCCGCATGGTGAGGTGCTTCATGGCGTGACCAACGAGCCGGGCCCGCGTTCGTTGCCCCGCTGCCGCAGCGGCCGTTCGGTCCCGGCCACACCTTCGCCGCAGCCGCCGTGGCACGGCCCGAGGGCCGCACCCCGGCTGTGGGGTGCGGCCCTCGGCGTGCGTGCCTGCCTACGAGGGCCGGCCGCCGTACGGCACGGTGATCAGCTCCATCGCGTGGCCCGCCGGGTCCATGAAGTACACCCCGCGACCACCGTCGTTGTGGTTGATCGTGCCGGGGTGCTGCCGGTGCGGATCGGCGTAGTGCTCGATGCCGCGCTCCGTGATCCGCGCGTACGCCGCGTCGAACTCCTCCTCGGAGACCAGGAAGGCGTAGTGCTGCATGGCGATGCGGTCCGCGGGGATCGTGGCGAAGTCCAGCGTGACGCCGTTGCTCAGGGCGACCGCGACGAACGGGCCCCACTCGGCGGTGATCTCGAGTCCCAGCAGGTCCGCGAAGAAGCGGGCGGATTCCCGGTTGTCCCGGGCGTGCACGATCGTGTGGTTCAGTTCGACTGACAAGGAATGCCTCCGAAGGCACCTCCTGACACCTCCATGCCTCACCCGGCCGGTGACCGACACGCGATGTCCCGGCCGATGCTAGTCGCTGTCGTCACCGGGGATCCAGCGGAATTCTCCGGACCCCACGGAGGCGGCAGAGCCGCGGCCGGCGTCCCTACGCCCTGCTCCAGCCGGTGGTGCCGGAGTACGCGTCCAGCAGGTCGACCACGAAGACCAGGGTCGAGCCCGCCGGGATCAACGGCGACGGTGACTGCTTGCCGTACCCGAGACGCGGCGGGACGATGATCTCGCGCCGGCCGCCGACCCTCATCCCCCGCAGCCCCCGGTCCCAGCCCTTGATGACCCTGCCGCCGCCCAGGGCGAACTTGAACGGCTCGCCGCGGTCCCAGGAGGCGTCGAACTCCTTCCCGGACTCGAAGGTCACCCCGACATAGTGAACCCTGAGCACCATGCCCGGCTTCGCCTCGGGCCCGTCCCCGACGACCAGGTCGCGGACGGTCAGCTCGGCGGGCGCGTCACCCTCCGGAACGTCGACCTCGGGCTTCGTCGGTTCACTCATGGCAGCCTCGTCGTTCTCCACCGGAAGCCCGCGCGCGGACCAGCCGGACCCATGGACCCTCCATGCGGCAGACGGCCACGCTACCGGCATCGCGCACAAAGATCGCGACTCCTTGCATGATCCTCCCGTCGGCCGGCCTGCGCCCTCCGACGCGTGGTCGGATGCGGAGCACGCCCGACCGGGCGATGTCATCGAGACCATGCAAGGACATCAGCCATGACCGACCCCACGAATCGACGTCCGCTGCCGCACGACTTCCACCCGCCGGTGCCCGAGCTTTCGGTCGGCAGCGAGGATCTGGTGGACGGCGGGACCCTGCCGGACGCGCACGTGTACGCGAAGGGCAACTCCTCGCCGCACCTGACCTGGTCGGCCGGCCCGGAGGGCACCCGTGGCTACGCGGTCACCTGCTACGACCCGGACGCGCCGACCGGCAGCGGGTTCTGGCACTGGACGGTCTTCGACATCCCGGCGGATGTCACCGAGCTGCCGGCCGGGGCCGGGACCGGGGACTTCGCGGGGCTGCCGGCGGGTGCCGTGCAGGCGCGCAACGACTACGGCAGCAGGGACTTCGGCGGGGCGGCGCCGCCGCCGGGGGACGGTCCGCATCGTTATGTGTTCACGGTGTACGCCGTGGATCAGGAGAGGCTGGGGCCCGACGCGGACGCGTCGCCGGCTCTCGTCGGTTTCCATCTCCGGTTCCACGCGATCGCCCGCGGCCGGCTGATCGCCACGTACGAGGAGACGGGGGAGTAGGCGCCCGCCTTCATGGGACGAGCGGTGCGGGTGTCTGCTCGATTCTCGCACCGCCTTGCATGATCCTCTCATCGACGGGATGAACGTATCGCTCCGTGGTGAGATGACGGCATGTCCCTCGACGAGCTTCGCGACCTGCTGGAACGGCATGCGCGGCCTGACCTGACCACGGCCATCGACGGCGTCCGGATCTGCCGGGCCGAACCGGGCGCCGAGCCGGAGTACGCGATGTCCGGCGTGATGCTGGCGGTCATCGCCCAGGGAGGCAAGCGGCTTGCGATCGGGGACCGGGTGTACGAGTACGGGGTCGGTCAGTATCTGGTCACCTCGGCCGATCTGCCGGTGACCGGACGTGTCGCACCGGGCGGGCCGGAACTCGGTTTCGGGATGACGCTGGAGCCGGCCGTCATCGCGGAGCTGATGCTGCGGGCCGGGCCGGGTGACCTGCCGCGCTCCACGGGGTCGCCCCGGCCCGGGATCACGGTCAGCGAGGCACCGGCGGAGCTGATCGACGCGATCGTCCGCCTGGTGCGTCTGCTGGACCGGCCGCGTGACCGCCGGGTGCTGGTCCCCTTGGTCAAGCGGGAGATCCTGTGGCTGCTGATGACGGGGGAGCAGGGGGAAGCGGTCCGCCAACTGGGCCTCGCCGACAGCAGCCTGAGCCACATCACGTGGGCGGTCGACTGGATCCGGGACAACTACGCGGAGTCCTTCCGGGTCGAGGACCTGGCCCGGTCCTCCAAAATGAGCGTCTCCGCGTTCCACCGGAACTTCCAGTCGGTGACGGCGATGAGCCCGATCCAGTTCCAGAAGCAGATCCGCCTGCAGACGGCTCGGCTGCTGCTGGCCAACCGCCCGCAGGACGTGACGGGCGTCGGCTGCCGCGTGGGATACGACAGCGCCTCGCAGTTCAGTCGGGAGTACAAGCGCCAGTTCGGTGTGCCACCGAGCGTCGACGCGGCGCGGATGCGCGAGCGTGTCGATCCCGTGGCCGTCGCCGTGCCCTGAGCTTTCCGTCCTTCGGTGCGACCGACACGAGCGCGAGCCTCAGTGTGATGACGGCGGCGCCGGCGGCGGTCGCCGCGCACAGGGTGACGAACGCGTCGGGCGTCCAGGCCCACAGGGCCCGGGGGCCGATGAGCGCGAGGGCCGTGGTGAGGAGGACGGCGGGCAGGGTGCCGGCCAGACACCACAGGACGGTCGGGGCGGTCCGGAGTGGTGCGGGGCGGCGCAGCAGCCGGATCGAGCGGACGACCGCGAGCAGGAGGCCGAGGGCCAGGACGGTGAGTCCCCAGATGGTGGCGTGGTAGGCCACGGCGGAGGGTACGTCGGCGGGGGCGGTGCCGCCGGCGAGTATCCGGGCGGCGCCGAAGCCGACCTGCATCACGGCCGCGTCGTGGAGGAGCCCGTGGAGGTTCTGCTGGAGGACGAGGGCCACGTCGCTCTCCGGCAGGAGGAACAGCATGGCGGAGTACCCGGGGGTGGCGCCGGTGTGCCAGATCGCGCTGTCGAGCGGGGGCTCGAGACCGCCGACGCGCCATCCGAGCCCGTATCCGGTGCCCTCGCCCGAGGGGTGGAGGCGGCCCGGTTCCCGCATGCGGCGTACGGACTCGGGTGTGAGGAGCGTCTTCCCGTCGGCGGTCCTCCCCGACCGGAGTTGAAGGGCGGCGAACGCGGCGAGGTCGTGCAGGTCCCCGCCGGTGTACCCGTACGCGGCACCGTCGTCGTCCACGCCGTCGGCGACGGCCGACGGCACGCCCCACAGCAGCTGGTGTCCTGGCGGGAGGCCGCGGCGACGGGCGGACGCGCGGTCGGCGACGGCGCCGCGCATGCCGGACGGCCGCAGGACGCTGTCCCGGAGGTGGTCGGCGAACGGCCGGCCGGTCACGGACTCGACGACGGCGGTCAGGACGAGGTAGTTGGCGCTGGTGTAGGCGTACGTGCTGCCCGGCGGGCCGAGCGGCCGGAGGCCGTCCAGCCCGGCGATGCGTTCCGCCGCGCCCGGGCAGTCAGGGTCGACGCAGTCGGCGACCTCGAAGGTGGCGGACTCGGGGAGGCCCGCGGTCTGTTCGAGCAGGTGGCGGACCGTGACGCGGGAGGCGTGGTCCGTGCCGCCGAAGCGGAAGGCCGGCACGTGGTCGACGACGCGGTCGTCGAGGCCGATCCGGCCGTCCTGGACGAGCGTCATCACGGAGCTCGCGGCGATCGGCTTGGCGACCGAGCCCCATAAGAACGGCGTTTCGGCCGTGACCGGTTCACCCTGTCCGTCCGTGCCCCAGGCACGCGAGTGGACCGGCCCGTCGGGTCCGACCACGGCGTAGGCGAGCCCGGGTGTGCGGGTGGCCTTCATGCGCTCGCGCACGTACGTGTCGATCGCCGCGAAGCGGCCGGACGGCGCGTTGGCGTCGGCTGCCGCCGGTACCTGACCCACGGGCAGCAGACAGAGGAGGAGACAGAGCAGCAGCGTGGTCGCGGTCGGGGCGGTGCGCCGGATCGGTCCGGACATGGAGGCACGCGTCCTTCCTTCGGACGTGACGGATAACCGTATGGAGATACGGTTATAACCGTACGCTGGTACGGTCATCAAGTGCCGAGAACCGCCGATCACGAAGAACGCCGCCGTCAGATCGCCGACGCCGTCAGCCGGTTGATCTCCGAGCACGGGCTCGACGCCGTGACCGTCGCCCGCACGGCCGCCACCGCGGGGATGTCCGTCGGACTCGTCCAGCACTACTTCCGCACCAAGGACGAGATGCTCCTGCACGCCTTCCGTGAGATCTCCGCGCGCATCCGCGCGCGGGCCGAGGAGCGCATCAGGGACGGGGTCGAACACAAGCGGCCGATCGCCCGGGTCATGGCCGACGTGATGACCGAGTACATCCCCCTGGACGAGGCCCGCCGCGCCGAATACCGCGTCGCGCGCGCCTTCGCCGGCCGCGCCCTCGACGCCCCCGCCCTCGCCGAGGTCGACACCGAGACCGCCCGGAAGCTGCGCGAGGACATCGCGCGGGCCGTCCGCAACGGCAAGGAGTGCGGAGAGGTCGAAGCGGAGCTGGATCCGCTGCCGGCCGCCGTGCGGCTGGCCGCAGTGATGGAAGGACTCGCGCTCCAGGTCTACCGGGAGCCCGAGGCCGTCGAGGGCGTTCCCGTGGCCCGGTTCGTGGCGCCGCTGCTCGACGCCGAACTCGCGACCGTGTTCACCGGCGAGTGCCGGCAGTACGCGACGTGAGGGCACCCGGGCAGCGTGACCCGACGGGATCGGGTGCCCGGTCGTGCCACGTCGGAGCGCCGAAGAGAACGGGGCCTGTTCGAGTCCGGACTAAAATGAGTCCCCAGGGCAGCAAGCCGAAGCTGGACGAGAAGGTGCTCACCAGGACGCCACCCCGACGAGGCCCCGAGCCCGTCGCCTTCCCGCTGCTGAGCATGCGGTGGGAACGGCTCGCCATGGTGCACTGGAGGTACGACGCCGACGTCGTTCAGCGCCTGCTGCCCAGGGGGCTGCTCGTGGACCGGTTCGAGGACCGGGCCTGGGTCAGCCTGACGCCGTTCACGATGGCGTCCGTCCGCGGCCTGGGAGCCGTGGCGCTGCCTCCCGCCGCCTTTCCCGAGACCAACCTGCGGACATACGTACGGCTGCCCGACGGACCCAGCGGGCTGTGGTTCTTCTCCCTCGACGTCACCGCGCCCTACCTCCTGGCCGGACGGGCGATCGGCGTGCGCTACCGGTGGGCGGATCTGACGGTGCGTGAGCGGGGCGCCGACACGTTCTACGGCGGGCGGCGCCGGGGCGCGGAAGGCGTCGGATACCGGATGCGGATCCGCGCGGGCGCCCCGGTCGAGGAGCTGTCGCCCCTCGACGACTGGCTCACCTCCCGGTGGGTCGCCCTCTCGCGCGGTGCGGGCCTCCTGTGGCTCACGCCGGTGCACCACGAGCCCTGGACGCTCAGGCACGGGACGGTCGGAGAGCTCGAACAGACCCTCACCCGGAGCGCCGGCCTCCCCGACCCCGAACCCTCGCCTCTGGTGCACGTGTCGCCGGGCGTCGGCCCCGTCCGCCTGGGTCCGTCCCGCCCGGTGTTCTGACGGCGGGCTCAGGCGAGCAGGTTCACGGTGCTCCGGAACACGCCGGGGAACCGGGCGGCCGCCGGCATGATCAGGGGCGCCAGGGGCGGCTGGTTCCGGATCCACAGCAGGGACCTCGTCAGGAGGCGGTAGCTGCGGGACAGGCGGCACCATTCCTGCTCGTACGCCTCCGGGCGCCCCTCGCGAAGGCAGCGTACGAGGGCGTCCGCCGCCGTCAGGGCGAGCGTGAGGCCCTCGCCGGTCAGCGCGTCGACGTACCCGGCGGCATCACCCACGAACAGGACCCGGCCGGCCCTCCGGGTGCGGGCCTGCTGGCGCAGCGGCCCGGCGCCCCTGACCGCTGTCCGCTCGGCCCCGCGCAGACGGGCGGCCAGCGCGGGGAAGCGGGTCAGCTGCTCGTCGAAGGGCAGCCGGCACGAGGTGAGGATGGCGATGCCGACCTGCCGGGGCCCGAGCGGAGTGACGTACGCCTCGCATGCGGCGGACCAGTGCACCTCGACCAGGTCGGTCCACGGCTCCACGGCGTAGTGACGCCGCAGTCCGTAGCGGGGCGTGTGCCGCCGGCCGACGGCCGGCCGCACGGCCAGACCGAGGGCGCGCCGCGTGGGCGAGTGCAGTCCGTCGGCCGCCACGAGATAGCGGGCGGTGATCCCGTCGGCGGTCACCCAGGCGTCGGACTGGGTCACCTCGCGGATGTGGCGCGGGACGACCGGAACGCCGAGCCCGGCGGCCCGGCCGGCGAGGGCCTCGTGCAGCACCGTCCGGCGCACGCCGCGACCCGGCCCGGTGCGGAACCGGGCCTCGGCGCTGCGCTCACCGGCGGCGTCCACGTAGCGGATGCCCCGGAGGTCCCGGCCGGGCACGGGCACGTCGAGGGCTTCCAGGGCCTGCACCGCCGAGGGCATCAGTCCCTCGCCACAGGCCTTGTCGATCGGCGCCGGCCGCGGCTCCGCCACCATCACGTCCAAGCCCCGTCGCGCCGCGTGGATCGCGGTGGCCAGACCCGCCGGGCCGCCCCCGACGACGAGCAGGTCGATCACGGCGCGGCTCCGGTGGAGGACAGGGCACGGGAAGGCGCCAACGCGGTGTTCTCGCAGCGGATGCGCACGGTGAGCAGCGCCGCGTTCAGGAGCGAGAAGCCCAGGGCCGTCACCCAGGCGGTGTGCACCAGAGGCAGGGCCGCGCCCTCGACGACGACCGCGACGTAATTGGGGTGCCGCAGGAGGCGGTAGGGACCGGAGGCCACGAGCGGGAGGTCGGGGACGATCAGCACCCGGGTGTGCCAGCGCGGCCCGAGCGTGCCGATGCACCACCACCGCAGGGCCTGGGCGGCCAGCGTGAGAACGAGCGCCGGCCAGCCGAGCCACGGCAGGAAGGGCCGGTCGGCCGCCCAGGGCTCGACGAGGCAGCCGAGGAGGAACGCGGCGTGCAGGACCACCATGACCGGGTAGTGCCCGGCGCCGTGCTCGCGCGCGCCCCGGGCCCGGCTCCAGGCCCCGTTGCGTCGCGCCACGGCGAGTTCCGCGAAGCGTTCCGCGACGACCAGCAGGACCAGCGCGGCGTACGGTGTCAGCGTCACGACGGCCTCACCACGCCAGGAGGACGAGCTCGGACGAGAAGCCGGGCCCGAAAGCGATCACCAGGCCCGTCGTTCCGGCCGGCGGCCGGCAGGTCTGCGTCTCCCTCAGGATGTGCAGCACCGACGCCGAGGACAGGTTGCCGTAGCCGGCCAGGGCACGGCGGCTCGCCGCGAAGACCGCGCCCGGCAGGCCGAGCCCGTCGGCGAGCGCGTCCAGGATCTTCGGGCCGCCGGGATGGCAGATCCACGCCCCCACGTCCCCGGGTTTCAGGTCGTGCGCGGCGAGGAAGGACTCGACCTCCTCGGCCACGTGCAGCCTGACGAGTTCGGGGAGCTCCGGACCGAGCACCATGCGAAAGCCCCAGTCACCGACGTCCCACCCCAGCAGGTGACCGGTCCCGGGGTACAGGCGGCTGCGCACCGCCACGACGCTCGGCACGTTCGATCCGGACGGGCCTGACGCCGTGGGCGAGGACGCGGGCGAGCGTTCGCTGCCGACGGCCACGAGAGCGGCGGCACCGTCCCCGAACAGACCGCCCGCCACCAGGTTCGCCGTCGACATGTCGGCGCGCTGCAAGGTGAGCGAGCACAGTTCGGTGGAGAGAAGGAGGGCGGTACCGTCCGGCCGGCCGTCGAGGAAGTCGTGGACGCGGGCCAGGCCGGCGGCGCCCGCGGAGCAGCCGAGCCCGAACAGGGGCGTGCGCCTGACGTCCGGCCGCAGACCGATCCGTGCGGCGAGGCGGGCCTCCAGGGAGGGCGTCGCGATGCCGGTCACCGTCGTCGAGACGACCAGGTCGACGTCCTCCGGCCGTACGCCGGCCTCGTGGAGCGCCTGGCCGACGGCCTCGGCGCCCAGCGCGACGGCCAGCTCGACGAAGAGACGGTTGGTCTCGCCGAACGTGCCGAGATCACGGTAACGGTCGAGGGGCAGGGCGAGATGACGGCTCTCCACACCGGCCGCCGCGTGCAGCCGGCGCACGAGCTCCCGGTCCGGACCGGGCGGCAGGCCGGAGACGAGGTCTTCGGTGATCTCGTGCTGCATGTAGCGGTGCGGCGGGAAGGCCGTGCTCACCGCGAGGACGCGGGTCATTGGTCCAACATAGGGACGATGAGGCGCCGACACCCTCAACCCGGTGGTCATGGGCGCGCCGTCGCCTAGCGTGGTGCGGTGCGCCCCACCACGGACGAAGGAACCCGCCGCCTCGCCGCCCCGCCCGTCACCGGCCCGACGGAACGCCCGGCCGCCCTGGGCCTGCTGAAGGCGAGTCACCCCGTGCCCGCGACGACGGTGACGGTCCTCGCGGCGCTGCTGGCCGCCGCGTTCGGCCTGGACCTCGCCGCCGCGGCCACGGCGGTGGCCGCCGTCGCCGCGGGTCAGCTGTCGATCGGCTGGTGCAACGACCGGCTGGACCTCCGGCGCGACCGCGCCGCGGGACGCCGGGACAAGCCGCTGGCCACGGGGGCCGCACGGCCGGGCACGGTGGGCGCGGCGGCCTGCACGGCCCTGCTGCTCTGCGTCCCGCTGTCCCTCGGCTGCGGGCTCCTGGCCGGCGCGGTGCACCTCGGCTGCGTCGCCGCCGGATGGACGTACAACCTGTGGCTCAAGCGGTCGGTCCTGTCCTGGCTGCCGTACGCCGTCGCCTTCGGACTGCTGCCCGCGTTCCTGACGCTGGCCCTGCCGGGCCGCCCGTGGCCGCCCCTGTGGCTGACCGCCGCGGCGGCGCTCCTGGGGACGGGTGCCCACTTCGCCAACGTCCTGCCGGACATCGAGGAGGACCTCGCGGGCGGGGTACGAGGGCTCCCGCAGCGCCTGGGCCGGCGCGGGTCCATGGCGTCGGCCGCGGTCCTCGCGCTCGCCTCGTGTCTGCTGCTGACGGCCGGCCCGACGGGCCGGGTGTCCCCGGCCGGAGCGGTCCTGATCGGCGTGACCCTCGCACTCTGCGCCGTGGCGGTCGCCGGACCGCCCGCGCTGCTGCGCGGACGGCTGCCCTTCGCCGCCGTCATGGCCATGGCCGGCCTCGACGCCGTGCTCCTGGTGGTCGCCGGAAGCGGGTCGCCCGCCGGCCAGGCCTGGCCGTGAACGGGGCCGCGAGCCGCCGGCGAGGACGGCCCGGCGGACGGCCGTCCGCCGGGCCGGGGGCCGCCGGGCCGGGCGTGGGCGTTTCAGTCCTTGCCGCGACCGGTCATGGCGTCCCGCATCCGGTCGACGAGGCCCATGCCGGGAGCGAGGATCTTGTTGGCCGGGGGAGTGTCGGGAGCGGAGGGGTGGGGACGGGTCGGCGCCATCTTCTTCGCCTTGCGGACCTTGTCGCCCAGCTCGTTCAGCATGTCGGCGGGACACGCCTCGCGAAGCCGGGGGAAAAGGTTGTTCTCCTCGTCGGCGACATGGGAACGGATTTCGTTCATGAGCCGCATCATCAGCTCGTCGAACTGCGGATCATCGGCGGAGCAGCTCTCCAGCTCCTTCATGGTGCGCTCGGCTTCGGCGTGGTCCTGCAGTTCCTTGTCGGCCAGGGCGTCGCCGTTGGGCATGTGCTTTCGGACGGCCGGGTAGAGGTAGGACTCCTCCGCGACCGAGTGCCGCACCAGCTCCATGGTGACCTGATCTGCGAGGTTCTTCCTGCGCGGGTCCCCGGAAGGAAGCCCCTGGATCTTGGCGAACAGCTGTTCCACTTCTTCGTGGTCGGCGGTGAGCTCGGCGATGACATCGCCACCGTGTCCCATGTCTCTCTCCTTTTCCGTTGTCCGGTGTGGGCTTCCAATGAAGCGCGAGGGAAGGCGAAAAGGGTCGCAATTCCCGGGCCGTCAGCGTGTCGCCGTTCCGCCCCGCGTGACCTGCGTCATTTCGGGTCCGCAAGGTGCCGGTTTATCGTGCTGGGGATTTCCTCGCCTCTTCTCCGTACGGACGGTCAGCCGTGCCCGCAGACGACTTTCTCGCCCCCATCGTGGCGGCGACGACGCAGTGGCTCGTCCAGGCCTATCCGCCTGCCCGTGGCGCCTTGCAGCGCGGTCTCGCCGAGGCCCAGGCCCGCCAGGCCGTGACGGTGGCGGCACTGCTGCGCTACCCCACGGAGCTGGACGCCGAGCTCGTGGCGTTCTCGGGTCCGGGCGGCGCGTCCCGTCTCGACTGGATCACCGGGGCGGACGCCGCCGCGGCCGAGGACACCGAAGCGTGGCGCTCCTGGGTCGACGAGGTCGTCACCAGCTGGGCGGCCTGCCTGCTGGCCTCCCCGGCCCTGGCCTCCCTCGCGGCCGAAGCGGTCGTCGCGGCGGGCGGCGACACCGCACCCGTCGCCTTCCGGCGCCTGACCGATCCGACCGAGGAGGACCACCGGTCGGCGGCCCTGCTGCGCCACCCCGACGTCCTGGCGCCGATAGCCGACCTCCACGGCGCGGCACTCCGCGACCGCCTCCAGGCCGCCCTGCCGACGTGACCGTCGGAAGGCGCTGAGGACCGGGCGTCACGTGCCGGCGGCGGCCGTGTCCTGGGCGGGGGACATCGTGGTCAGGACGAAGGAGTGGCCGGCCGGGTCCATGTAGCGGCGAAGGTCCGTGCGGCGGTCGGTCCTGGTCCCGTCGCGCTCCGCCGCCACGGGCCGTGCGCCGAGCGACACCGCCTCGCGTTCCGCCTCGTCGAGGGCGGTCGGGGCCACGAAGATCTGCAGGTGGGCCTGCTGCGAGTCCTCGGGCCGGGGCCAGCTCGGCGGCGCGTGCCCCAGGTCACGTCGGATCCCCAGCACCACACCGGAATGGCCGGAGACGAGCAGCAGGTCGTGGTCGCCCCCGGCGGGCTCGACGGTCGCGCCCAGCAGGGTCGCGTAGAACCGCGCCAGGGGATCCGGATCGGTGGAGTCGAGTACCAGCACGCTGGTCTTGGGAACAGTCATGCCTCCCGTGTGCCCCGCGCCGCCGGGACCAAGCCAGGGCTCGGCAGCCCGAGTGGCGGGGACCGTCGGGCCCTTCCCACGCCCGCGGCCGGGACGGCGTCAGTCCCGGGGCGTGTCCGACGGCGTGTCCGACGGCCGGGTGGAGTTCCGGGAGGGCCGGTGGGGACGCCGCTGCCGGGGCGCCCGGGCGGGAAGCCACGGCCGGTCGGAGGCATCGGCCGCGGGAGCGGTGACCACCTTGGGGAGGGCACCCGGGTGCTCCCGCACGAGCCAGCCGACGAGTTCCTCCCGTACCGCGCAACGGGTCGTCCACAGGTCGTCGGCGTCCTTGGCGGTCACGATCGCCCGCACGGTGATGCCGGTCGGCGACGTGTCGGTGACGGCGAGGTCCCAGCCCCGCCCGTCCCAGGTGTCGCACGTGCCGAGGAACTCCCGCAGGTGCTCCCGTACGAGCGCGACCGGCGTCGTGTGGTCGCAGTGCACGAACACCGAACCCGTCATCTCCGCGCCGCCCCGCGACCAGTTCTCGAACGGACGCGACGTGAAGTACGAGACGGGGAGCGTGACGCGACGCTCGTCCCACGTCCGGACCGTGAGGAAGGTGAGCGTCACCTCCTCCACGACGCCCCACTCGCCGTCCACGACGACGGTGTCACCGATGCGGACCATGTCACCGAACGCGATCTGGAAGCCGGCGAAGAGGTTGCTCAGCGTCGACTGGGCCGCCACGCCGGCCACGATGCCGACGATGCCTGCCGAGGCGAGCAAGGACGTGCCGAGCGTACGGAAGGAGGGGAAGGTGACGAGGGCCGCCGCGGCGGCGAGCACGCCTACGGCGACGGACACCACCCGCATGATCAGCGTGACCTGGGTACGGACGCGGCGGAGCCGTGCGGCGTCGCGTGAACGTCCGGCGTACCGCGCGTACGAGGACTCGACGACGGCCGAGACCGTCCGTACCGCCAGCCAGGCCCCGCCGCCGATCAGGCACAACAGCAGGACGCGGCTCACCGCCCCCGCGTGCTCTTCGAGCGGCTCCTGTCCGGGCGCCGCCACCGAATAGGCCCATCTGAGCAGGGCGGCCAGCACGACGACGTACAGCGGCGTACGGCAGCGGCGCAGCAGCCCCCACAGCGGGGTTTCCGGATGCCGCGCGTCGGCGAACCGCGCCAGCATGTCCGCCGCGCGGCAGACGACGAACGCGGCCAGCGCCGAGCCGCCGACGGAGATCGCCAGCCGGATGAGGCTCTCCATGTGCTCCCCAGTCGATGAGTCGAACAGGCTCGTCCCTACGCCTCACCGCCGTCGAGCACGCAAAACCTCAGCCGCCGTCGGCACCGGCCGCGACGTCAACGCCCCGGCCCGATCCGGGGCGGCGCGCCCGTCGCCATGCCCCCGCCGTGGGGAAGCGCCGGTCCGGTGCCTTCTCGCGGTCATCCCCGGCCGTGCCGCGCGATCACGACGGGGTCCTCGATGAGCCGCACGGTCGGGGCCGGCTTCGGCACCGGACGCTTCCACGCGCCCTCCGCGTCCGCGACCTCGTCGAGCTCCCAGTTCCGGCAGGTCGCTTCCAGTGCCAGCGGGTAGAGGGTGAGCGTGCCGTCACGGGCGAGGTGCATCCGGAGGAAGCCCTTGTGGTCGTCGAGGGACTGCCCGGACATCTGCCAGTCGGCGACCGCGCCCCGGTCCGTCCACAGCACCCACAGGGCGAAGAGCTGGGATCCGAGGGAGGCGCCCGTCACGGCGGCGACCGCCAGCAGGATCGCCAGGAACACGAGGCCGTTCCAGGACGACGGGACCGCCCGCGCGATGGCGACGGTGACGGTCAGGGCCGCGGCGGCGACCGCCGCCTGGAACAGCACGGCCACGACCGGACCGGACGGCGCCCGGGGCCGACGTTCCCGCATCAGGCCCGTCAACCAGCCGATGACAAAGGGCAGGACGAACAGGGCGGCACTCGCGCAGAGCAGGCCGAGCAGGTCGTCGGAGCCGGCGCTCCGCAGGGCCCCGGCGGGATTCTGCCGGCCTTCGGCCAGCGCGAACGCGCCGCTCGCGATCAGCACGAGCACCATCTGCACCGCCCCGGCCAGGACGGCGAACCCGGGGTTGCGCCGCGGCAGCCAGAACCGCGACCAGGGCTTGGCGATCGCGCGGGCGAGCGAGCGGGACTCCGCCGCGTCCGGGTACGTGTGCTGGGCGAGGGCGAACGCCGTCGGCGGGTGGTCCTTCTTCCGCATGCGCGAGGCGGCCGGCGGAAGGGGCAGGGCCTTCGGGAGCCGGTGAGTGGACGCGAGGAACGCGCCGCCCAGACCGCACGTCACCATCTGGCGCCGCCGGGGGTCCGGGGGCAGGACGTCGCCGTCCCCGGCCGCGTCGTCGGGCAGCCGCTCCGCGTAGCGGGCGTAGTGGTGTTTGTCGCCGGTCAGCCACAACCGGATCGACGCGCCCGTCTCCTCGTGCTTGCGGGTCGTCCGGTCGAAGCGGGACCGCACGATGGTGCGGTCGAACCAGTGCAGGGAGTTGAACGCGTCGGGGCGCTCGTCGCTCCTCACCCAGGTGGGCTCGGCCGAGCAGACGATGACGCTGTCACCCGGACGCAGCCGCGGCGAGAAGTACGTCTCGAAGTAGCGCCGCTGCGGATCGTCGACGTACGTGCCGAGCTGGCTGTCAAGACCGACGAGCCACCAGCGCTGGGGGAGTTCCACGGCGAAGTAGCTCCGGCTCTGCCGGGTCCGCCAGCCGCCGATCTCGCTTTCCTGGGTGAACAGCCGCAGGAACGCGGTGAGTCCGTCGTACCAGTCGTGGTTGCCCGGCAGCGCGACCATGAGCGGCTCGTCCGGCGCCGACGGGAGCGCCGCGCGGTAGGGCCCCTTCATCCGGTCCTCGTACGCGGTCGCCGACGCCACCGGGTACACCTGGTCCCCGCCGAGGACCAGCAGCGAGCCACGGGGGAGCGGGCCGGGCCCGTCCACGGCGAGCCGGTCCGCCCCCAGGGCGGCTGCCACCGACGCCGTCGCCTCGAATCCGTCGCCGAGGTCCGCGACGAAGTCGATCCAGATCTCCTCGGCGTCGGGATCCGCCAGAGGCGCCCGCAGGAGACCGGCCTCCAGCGCGCCCTGGATCTCCCGCTTGTCCGAGTAGCCGGCGAAGACGGCGGCCAGGCAGACCTTGACCGCCGTGCGCGCCAGCTCCTTCGGCGCGAGCCAGCGCACCGGTTCCTGCGGAGTGAATCTGAGCTCGTCCGCGTGTCTGCGCAGCTCACGGAAGTCCACTTCGGCTCCTCCTCGGTCACAGCGGGGACCAGGGCAGGACGTGCTGCGCGTACACGTCCCACAGCTTGCCGAGGAAGAACCGCCCGAACCGCCCCAGGGTGGTCACCCTGGCGGGCAGCGTCGGCGCCTCGACCCGGAAGGTGGTGAGCTGCTTCAGGAAGTCGGCGGGGCGGATGCGCACGCTTCCGGCCGCCACCGACTCGGCCCCGGACTCCTCGTCGGCGTCGACGTGGCCACGGAGGACGCGCGTGTAGAGGACGGACGTGTCCTTCCAGACGCCCCGGCGGGAGTCCTCGCTGACCTCCTTGTACCCGCTGAGGGTGAGCGGGTGACCGGCCCGGTCGCTGAAGAACAGGCGGTAGCGCATCCGCAGGTGCTGCGGGCCGGAGTGCTCCACGAACAGCTGGAAGGTGCCCCGCTCGACCGGAAGGCGGCCGCCCAGCTCCTGGCAGAGGATCTCCCCGCGCAGCTCGGCCTCGTGCTCGGGACCGAAGAGGAAGCGGTCCATTCCCCTGATGTCGACGGTCACGTGCAGGGCGATGTCGGCGGCGGCTCCGTCCGCCGACGAGTCCGCCTCCCGGGCGTCGTCCTCCCCGAAGACGACACGGCCGACCATGCGCTCGGTGAAGCGCAGGCCGGTCCGGTCGTCGGGGCGGCCGGGAGGTTCACCGGGCTTCCAGGCGATGCCCTGGTCCGTGCACCAGCGGCGCGCATGCCGGACTCCCAGTTCCACGGCCTGGGCGAAACGGTCCCGGCTGAAGTTGACCAGGTAGTTCAACGGGACCTCGCCGCTCAGCATCCGGACCTCGATCGGGCGCCCGAACTCTCCCTCCCGCCCGTCGCGGATGGCGGCGTTGCTGGCCTCGATCCGGCGCAGCCAGTCCTGCAGCCGGCCGTTGGCCGTCGTCTCGATGATGTGGAAGTAGTTGGCCACGAAGCCGTCGCGCCAGCGGTGCCTCCGGCTCACCGTCCAGATGATCCACAGTTCGTCGCAGCCCCGCCGGATCGCCTCCTCGACGTTCGCGTCGGTCAGATAGACCGGGTCGATGTACGTCTGCCCGTCGATGACGACCGGAGGGAACCACATGGGCAGCGCCACCCCGGCGCAGAACCGGTCCTCGTCCATGCGGTCGGCGGTCACCGGCTCCAGTTCGTTGGCGCTGAAGTTGTAGAGGTTGAAGGTGGCCTCGACATCGGTGGCCCGGATCCGCTCCCAGTCCAGCCCCCACTCGGGGAACACACGGCGCCGGTACCCGTCCAGGGTGAACAGGGAACGGGCGTACGGCCCCTTCGGCAGCTCGCGCCAGTTCGGGGTGACGCCCTTCAGCGGTGAGAGCCCTCGCCAGTTGTCCGCGATCTGACGGCCGGACATCCCCTGGCAGTACATGGCGAGGTTGAACACTCCACCACTGGCGCCGTCGACGTGGTCGAACGTCAGCTCCGCCTCGTCGAGCAGTACCTGGAGGACGCCGGCCTGGTAGGCCACCTTCAGCCCGCCGCCGGCGAGAAGGAGGGATCGGCGCGGGGATCCGCTGCCGGGCGTGATGCCCTGTCCGGTCGTCATGAGGAGTCCTCGGAGTTCTGCCGGTGGTCCTCGAGGATGCGCGTCGCCGACCGGTCGGCCAGCGCCGCGATGGTCAGCGAGGGGTTCGGGCCGACGGGGCCCGGCAGCACCGAGCCGTCGGCGACCGACAGTCCCGGATAGCCGTACACCCGGCCGAAGGAATCCACCACGCCGTCCCGCACGCTGCGCCCCATGGGAGCGCCGCCCAAGGGGTGGACGGTGATGAGGCGGTTGAGCAGCGACAGCGGATTCGCCGCGTAGCGTCCGCCGAGACTGCGGGCCGCGCGCTGCATGGTCTCGTTCATCCGGTCGAAGTACGCGTCGGAAGCGGCCCGTTTCCAGTCGAGGTCCAGATGCCCGTCGCGGAGGAACATCCGGCCGTCCGGAACGTCCCGTCCCATGCCGAGCAGCGGCAGGGACGTCGCGGTGAACAGCCCCTTGCCCATGGCCTCACCGAGCTGTCGGCCCACACGGCTGCGGGCGGTGCCGGTCAGCTGTGACCACCCTCGGCGCAGCAGGAACCTCTCGACCCGGTTGGACATCGTCAGGACGTTGTGCTCGACGAGCCAGTTCAGGAATTCCGGGTATCCGGCGTCCTCGATGTAGAAGCCCCGGTCCCTCGCGTCGCCCGCCTTGCGGTCCACCCGCATCGCACTCGTGATGACCGGCCCGAAACTCGGCTCCATCAGCCGCGGCACCGTCTCCCCCGGCCGGTCCCGACGCCTCTCCCTGGCCTTGAACACCAGCCCGAGGAAGTCCCCGTTCCCGGAGAAGCGCGTACCCAGCGCCGGGCTGAGCGCGGGGAAGGCGCTGCGGTTCCGCAGCAGCAGATAGGTCGTGCCGAGCGTGCCGGCGGACAGGACGAGCCGCCTGGCCTTCACCGTCCGCCGTACGGGAGGAGCCGACGGATCCTCGTCCCCGGCCGCGCGGTGCTCGACGTACGAGACCCGGAAGCCCTCGCCGACCGGTTCGAACGCGCGGACCTCGCTGAGGGTCCGGATGTCGGCCCCGAGCCGTTGCGCGGCGCTGAGGTAGGTGAAGTCCAGACTGTTCTTGCTGCCGAAGTTGCAGCCCAGGTCGCACTCGCCGACGAGCCTGCAGCCGTAGCGCGGGCTGTGGTGCAGATTGTCCTCGCCGCCGTCGAGGGGAGCACCGGGCGCCGGAGGGTCCCCGAAGGAGACGGCCAGCAGCGGGAGTTCCCACGGAAGCCCCAGTCGCTCGGCCGCCTGGCGCATGGCGAGGGTCTTGGGAGTGCTCCGATAGGGCTCCACGTCGAAGGGGTACTTCCGCGCGCCCAGCATGGTCTCGACGGACTGGTAGTGCGGATCGAGGTCCTCACGGGTGACGGGCCAGTCCTCGTAGCCGCCGTCGAACGACTCGTGCACGAACCAGCTCTCCGGCTTGCGGATCAGCACGTTCGCGTAGATCAACGACCCGCCGCCCAGCCCGCTGGACACGAGCGCGTCCATGGTCGAGAAGCTCCACATGTCGTACATCCCGTACAACCGGGAGTCCGGGGCCCAGAAGTTCCTGGCCGTCTCGTGGGGGCTGCGGGGAAAGGACCCGGGCGGGAACGGCTTGCCCCTTTCGAGGACGCACACGCTCAGGTCTGCCTCGGCCAGGCGATACGCCGTCACGGATCCGCCGAAACCCGAACCCACGACGACGGCATCGAAAACGTCCACGCTCGCCACCTCTGAAGACCGGAGCCGGAACAAGCCGGAACAGCTGCCTCGACGTCCCCCTCGCTGCGGCTGCCGCACGCGCGACCTCTTCCCATGGTTCACCCGCGTGTGGTGAAACGCATGTCGAAGCGTTCGGACCGGCTCCGGCCGCTCGGCGGGGGTGCACCCCGCCGGTCGCAGCACGTGGATGTCAGCGGCGGGTGTGGACGAAGCCGATCTTGTCGATCTCGTCGCCCGAGCGGCCGAGGAAACCGGTGATCTGCCAGCCCGGGGGAGCCGTGTGCGTGACACAGTCGGGGGTCGGCGTGCCGCCGGCGAGGGTGCGGCCGAGGTTCGTGGTGAGCCTGGTGTGGAAGATCCGCGTGTGGCCGTCCTTCTGGCCCCGGCAGAGGTACGCGCCGGTGACGTACTCCTCGCTGCCGAGCGCGAGCGAGGCCGCGGTGCCTCCGGTGCCGCCGTGGGTGAGCGTGGTGCCGTTGTCGAGGGTGAGGCTCAGCCGGTCGACGCGGGAGCCGGCGCTCAGCGTGACGGTGGTGGCGCGGGCGCCGGCGGGGACGCGGTCGATGTCGTTGAAGTGGTCGCCGTGCGGTCCGCCGAACTGCTCGCTCAGCCGGAAGTCCGGGTTGCGCGACCAGGAGAAGCCGACGGTGACCGGGTCGTGGTCGGACAGCATGCGTCCGTCGCCGGTGAGGAACGCGGCGTGCTCGTTGTCGTAGGAGGTGGCGTGGAGCGAGACGAGTCTGCTCCCGCGGTAGAGGAGCTTGTCGACGACCTCGCAGGTGTTGGGCACGGTCGGCCGGGACTGGTCGCAGAGCAGGGGGTCGCTGCCTTTGGCGGGCGGGGTGCCGCCGCGGATGAGCTCGACCCAGGGGTCGGTGAGGCCGTTGGCGGCGGCGAACTCGGCGATGGTGTCACCGGTGCGGGTGTAGCGGGTGTTGGTGTCGCCCATGACGACGACCGCGTTGCCCGCCGAGTGGGTCGCGATGAAGGCGGTGAGCTGGTTGAGGTTGTCGGCCCGTGCCGCCAGGTCCCCGGCGCTCGTACCGGCGTTGGTGTGGAGGTTGTAGAAGTCCACGTACACGCCCTCGGCGAGGCGGTGACGGGCGAAGGTGAAGCCCTTGGGGGTCAGGCAGTCGCCGGAGTCGTACTGGCACGACCTCCAGCGCACCCGCTCGAAGTCGTCCTCGTCGTACGGCGTCGTCGACAGGGTGTTGAGTCCGCTGCCGATGCCCGCCCCGCCGCTCGTGGGCGTGCGGTACGGGTGGGCGGTGTCGGCGGCGTACAGGCGGGCGTGGTAGTTGAAGTCCTCCTGCACGTGGACGATGTCGTAGGGAGCGATCCGTCGGCCGATCTCCGTCGTGCCGGACTCACGCGGTGTCGGGGCGCTGGAGATGCTCTCGGGAAGGCCGGCCACGTTGTAGGTGAGCACGCTGAAGGTGCCCGAGTCGGCGATCGGCGTCGCCGTCGCCGACGGCGCCGTCGCGGCGAGCCCGGCCAGTGCGGCCGCCGTCGTCAGGCAGGCGAGGAATCTGCGCACAGGTGTCTCCTGGTGGCTGGGAGGTCGAAGGGGAGTGTGACACCGGACAGCTCGTGCGGATCCTGAGTGCTGCTGGTCCGGCCCGAGCCGCCGCCGGAGGTCCCGACCATGCCGCCGCCTCCGCGTCACATCCCCTGACGGGCGACGAACCGCCGTCGGCCACCGGCGGGGCCGACGGCGGAGCTCAGCGATGGAAGGTCAGCCGCGGTGCCGCGTTGCGGGCCAGGGTGTGGGCTTGGTCGGGCCACCAGGTGCCGGCGGGCGGATCGACGATGCCGTACTCGGGATCGATCGTGCCGCCCGTGTTGCGGGTGCAGCTGCCGTCGGACTCACCGGGGATCTTGACCCACAGGTAGGCGTCGACGAGCGGGACGCCGGTGTCGGCGGTCGGGCGCGGGCCGAGGCCGCGGCCGGGCGCGTTGCACCAGATCTCCGGGTCGCCGGTGTACTTGCCGGGCTCGGGGGTCCAGGCCCCCAGGCCGTTGCGGCTGGTGTCGATGACGAAGTGGTGCAGCGCGTCGTTCGGCGGGGTGCCCACGGCCTGGTCGAACCATGCGTCGGTCCAGCGCCAGGTGGCGGGGTCGGCGGAGTCGACCGCGTTGCCGGGGGTGCCGTCGTTGGGTGCGGCGGGCGAGTAGTACTGGGTGGCGCACCAGTCGGTGTGGCCGCGGGCGTACTCGGGCCCTTCGGTGGCGAACCACATGCACTTGGCGATCCAGGTGCCGTAGCGCGCGTTGTGATCGGTGGGATGGGTGTTGGACACGTTGAGGGAGAAGCCGTCGCCGTACCGCACACCGGCGTCGAGCAGTCGCCGTGCCATGTCGCCGACGGGCCGCCACAGGACGTTGCCCGCGTCGAGGTAGACCGCGGTGCGGGCCCGGGACTTGATGGTTCTGACGGCGTATTCGAGGTCGGCGACGCGGGTCGCCGTGAGTTCGCCCGTCGGGTCCACGTCCGGCCCGCAGTCGTTCGGGAGGAGCGCCAGGCCGTCGGGCTCCACCACGACGACGGCCTTGCTGTCGCCGATGCCGGCGGCGAAGGCGTCGATCCACCGCCGGTACGCGGCCGAGGACGCCGCGCCGCCGCTGGAGTACTGCGAGCAGTCGCGGCCCGGGACGTTGTAGGCGACCAGGACGGGGGTCCGGTTGACCGCCCGGGCCTCACGGACCAGGCGCTTCACCTTGCCCCTGACCTCGTCGGGCGTGCCCTCGGTGAACCACTCCGCCTGCGGCCAGCTCGCGAGCCTGGCCATGTTCACGGCGTTCGCGAGGTCGCCGTTCCTGAGGTCGGTGAGCGCCTGCCTGGCGGCCTTGCTGTGCGGATCCACGTAGAACTTCGTGGCCGGGGTGAGTGGGTCCCCGGCGGGTGCGGCCTGTGCCTGCCCCTGCGTCACGGTGAGGGCGGCGCAGGCCGCGAGCGCCGCGAGGGCGGCGGTCGCACGGCGCCGTAGGCTGCGTGGCTTCATGAGGGCTCCTGGTCGAAGGGGTGGGGGGTGAGGCGGGTCCGGTGACAGCCGTGGCCCGGTCGCGGGGTGGCGGACACCGGGCCACAGGGAATCCGCGGTCAGTAGCCGTAGATCATCTTGTAGGCGACCTCGGGGAGGAACTGGCCGGCGGTGGAACCGGTCCCGACGCCGCAGTTGCCGTCGGACTCGCCCGGGGCCTTGATCCACAGGAGCATCTCGGCGCCGCCTCCCAGCTGGGTGGGCGTGCCGATGCGGCGGCCGGCCGCGTTGCACCACTCTCCGTTGGAGCCGTTGCCGTTGCGGCTGGTGTCGACGACGAACGGCTTGGTGTACCCGTAGCGGGCGGCCAGTTCGCTGTTGACGGCATTGCCGTAGGCGGTGTTCTGGGCGGTGGTGTAGTAGTTCGAGATGTTGAGGGAGAAGCCGTGGGCCTGGCGCAGCCCGGCTCCGTGGAGGCGTTGGGCCATCGTCGCCGCGCTCACCCAGCCGGGGTTGCCGGCGTCGAGGTAGACCCAGGTGTTCGGGGCCTGGCGGCTGAACTCGGCGAGGGCGCCGCTGAGCATGCCCTGGCGTTCGCGGATCTGGGTCTGGTTCAGGCAGCCGTAGTCCGCGAGGGAGTCGGGTTCCAGGACGACGACGGCCGGGCGGTTGGCGATCCCGCCGGCGAACTGCGCGATCCAGGTCGCGTAGGCGGACGGCGACGAGGCTCCGCCTCCGGAGTGCCCGCCGCACGAGTCACGGAGGTAGATGTTGTACGCGACCAGGAGGGGCAGCTTGTCCGACTGGTCCGCCGCCCCGACGTATGCGCCGGTCGCGGTGCCGATGGTGCCGCTCCAGGCGCCGAACCAGCGGGCCATGGGGGTGTTGGCGAGGGATGTGTTGATCGCGGGCGTCCGGCCGTCACCGGGGTTGGCGGCGACCCACTGCTTCGCGCTGGAGTTCGGGTCCACGTAGAACCCGCTGGTCATGGTGGTCGGATCGGCCGCGTGGGCGGACGGCGCGACGGCGAGCGCCAACGGCAGCGCGAAGAAGGCTGCCGCGAGGGCGCGGAGTCGGCGGCGCATGACGGTACCTCGATTCCTGACGGGGGACGCGCCGCATGCTCTCGTCCCGAGCGGGCGGCGCACTGAGGAAGTGCGGTGGTACGGCACCCCTGGTCATGGAAGCGCTCCCACTGGAAGCGATCCCAGCCCGGACTGCGGTTGCCTCGGGGTGTGGGCCGTATCGTGTGACGCCCCGTTCGGCCTGTCAAGTAGGCCTGTTTAACCAACACTTCACATGGCGGCGAGGAGGCTTTACAGTCTGGGAACTGGAAGCGCTCCCAGTCTTCCGTGTGTTCCGGTCGCGACAGGAAGGGCGGATCATGGCCGAAGGTGTGCCACGCCGGCAGTCGACGCTCGACGAGGTGGCCGAACTGGCCGGTGTGTCACGGTCGGTGGCCTCGCGTGCGCTCAATAACGCCCCGCACGTCAGTCGCGCCAAGCGCGAGGCGGTCGAACGGGCCGTCCGCCAGCTCGGTTACGTACCCAATCCGACCGCCCGCGCGCTGGCGACCCGTCAGACCGGCGCGGCCGCCCTGGTCATCTCGGGGGAGGATCCGTCGATCTTCGCGGACCCTTTCTTCGCCCAGGTGATCGTGGGTGCCTCGGCCGCCCTGGAGGACGCCGATCTGCACCTCATGCTCTGCCTGGCCGCCTCGGACCGGGGTCGCAGGCGCGTGGAGCAGCTCCTGAGGTCCAAGGGCGCCGACGGCGTGATGCTGATGGCGCTGCGCGAGGACGATCCGCTGGCCCGCATGGCCGAGGAGGCGGAGCTGCCCGTCGTGTTCGGCGGCCGGCCGGTGGGGCTGGACCCCCGGTGGTACGTGGACGTCGACAACGTCGGCGGAGCGCGCGCGGCGACCGAGTACCTGATCACGGCCGGCCGGACCCGGGTGGCCACGATCTGTGGGCGCCTGGACACCGAGGTCGGGCGCGCCCGGTACCGCGGCTACCGGGACGCCATGCTGGCGGCGGGTCTCGAACCGCGTCCGCCGGAAGCCGGGGACTTCACCGAGCCCAGCGGGGCCGCCGCCATGGCCGCGCTCCTGGCGAACCACCCCGACCTGGACGGCGTGTTCGCCGCCAGCGACAACATGGGGGCCGGGGCCCTGCGCACGCTGCGGAAGGCCGGCCGTGCGGTCCCCTCCGACGTCGCCGTGATCGGCTTCGACGACCTGGCCGTGGCCCGGATCGCCGACCCGCCGCTGACCACGGTGCACCAACCCATAGAGGGTCTCGGCCGGGAGATGGCGCGCATGCTCGTCGCGCTCCTCAACGGACAGGACCCCACCCCGCTCATCCTCCCCACGCGCCTGGTCACCCGCGCCAGCGCCTGACGGGCCACCCTCGCCGCCCGTCCCCGCGGCGAGGTTCCGTCTCCCCGTTTTTGGGAGCGCTCCCAATCTCCCGCCTCTGGAAGCGCTCCCAGAGCTGAGATGTCGTTCCCCGCGCCGACCGCCGACCGCCGACGAGGCGAGGCCCTGCCCGGCGTACCACTCCAACCCCCTTGACGCATCGAGGAGATGCCATGCCCCGCTCGTCCGCACCACGCGCCCGTATCCGTTCCGCCGTCCTCGCTCCGGCGGCCGCGGCCGTGGCCCTCGCGCTCGCCCTCACCGGCTGTTCGTCCTCCGGAGACGGTTCCGTCTCCGCCGACGGCAAGATCACCCTCACCGTCGGCACCTTCGGGACCTTCGGCTACAAGGAGGCCGGCCTGTACGACGCGTACATGAAGCAGAACCCCGGGATCGTCATCAAGGAGAACCCGACGACCGTCGAGGGCAATTACTGGACCGCCTTGCAGACCCGGCTGTCCGGCGGCGGCCTCGACGACGTCCAGGCCCTCGAAGTCGGCCGCATATCCCTGGCCACCTCCGAGGACCTCGCCGACGCCTTCGCCGACCTGTCCGACGCCCCTGGCGTCGAGAAGAAGAACTACCTGCCCTGGAAGTGGGACCAGGCCACCACCGCCGACGGCCGGACGATCGGACTGGGCACCGACGTCGGCCCCATGGCCATCTGCTACCGCCAGGACCTGTTCAAGGCCGCGGGCCTGCCCTCCGACCCCGAGTCGGTCGGCAGGCTGTGGGCGGGCGACTGGGCGAAGTTCGTCGAGACGGGCAAGCGGTATCAGGCCAAGGCGCCCAAGGGGACCTTCTTCATGGACAGTGCCGGCGGCCTGTTCAACGCCGTCGTCTCCAGCAACCCCGTCCAGTACTACAAGGACGGCAAGCTCGCCTACAAGGACTCGGCCGGCGTGAAGACCGCCTGGGACCTGGCCGTCAAGGCCGTCCAGGGCAGGACCAGCCAGGGCCTGAAGATGTTCGACACCCCCTGGCAGACGGCGTTCTCCAAGTCCACCTTCGCCACCACCGTCTGCCCCTCCTGGCAGCAGGCCAACATCCAGCAGTTCTCGGGTCCCGGCAACAAGGGCAAGTGGAACGTCGCCCAGCCCCCGGCCGCCGGCAACTGGGGCGGCTCCTTCCTGGCCGTGCCCGCCTCCGGCAAGCACGTCGACGAAGCCAAGAAGCTCGTCGCCTGGCTCACCGCGCCCGAGCAGCAGGCGAAGGTCTTCCAGAAGGTCGGCAACATCCCCGCCAACCAGGCCGCCTACGACCTGCCCGGCGTCGTCGACTACAAGAACCCCTACATCGGGCCCGACGCCGCCACCGGCCGGATCTTCTCCGCCGCCGCGAAGGCCATCAAGCCCGCCGAGAACGGCCCGCGCGCGGGTGACCTGACCGGGGCCTTCGGCACCGGCGTCCTGCTCATGGAACAGAACGGCAAGAGCCCGGAAGAGGCCTGGAGCGCCACCGTCCGCCAGATCGACAGCACCATCCAGTAACGCTCCCCGCTTCCCCGACTCTCCCCGGCCGCCGCCGCAGGGGGCAGGGCGGCCGGTCACCGGGGAACCGGCCGCCCCCTCCCCGTACCGCCGACGCGACCGGCCGCGACCACCACCGAAGGAACCCGCCCGTGGCCTCCACGACCGCACCCAGCCGCAACGGCCCCGCAGGCCGGCAGGACACCCAGCCACCTCCGGCCCGCGCCTCCGGACCCTCGGCCTGGCGCAGCCGCCTCCACCGCTGGGACACCAAAGGCACGCCGTACGCCCTCGTCGCGCCCTTCTTCCTCGTCTTCGCCGCCTTCGGGCTCTTCCCGCTGCTCTACACGGGATGGCTCTCCTTCCACCGGGTGAGCCTCTACAACGTCGACCGCGCCGAATGGGTCGGCCTGCGCAACTACACGGACCTGTTCACCGGCCAGGTCAGCCACTACTTCTGGAACGCCCTCCTCAACACCTTCACCCTCGGCGTCCTGTCCACCGTCCCACAGCTGCTGATGGCGCTGGGCCTCGCCCACCTGCTCAACTACCGGCTGCGCGCCCGCGGATTCCTGCGCACGGCGCTCCTCGCCCCCTACGCGACCTCCGTCGCCGCCGCCACCCTCGTCTTCGCCCTGATCTTCAGCCCCGAGGGCGGCATGGCCAACTGGCTCCTCGGCCTGTTCGGCGCCGGGCCCGTGCACTGGGAGGCCGGTCGCTGGAGCTCGCAGTTCGCCATCTCCGTGATCGTCACCTGGCGCTGGACCGGCTACAACGCCCTGATCTACCTCGCGGCCATGCAGGCCGTGCCGCGCGAGCTGTACGAGGCCGCCGCGCTGGACGGCGCGAACCGCTGGCAGCAGTTCCTGCACGTCACGATCCCCGCCCTGCGCCCCACGATCCTCTTCACGGTGGTCGTCTCGACCATCGGCGCCACCCAACTCTTCGGCGAGCCCTACCTGTTCGGCGGCCAGAGCGGCCACCAGGGCGGCACCGACCACCAGTACGAGACGCTCGGCATCCTCATGTACGACCAGGGCTTCCACTCCAGCATGCTCGGGCGCGCCAGCGCGGTCGCCTGGATCATGTTCGGCCTGCTGCTGCTCATCGGGCTCGTCAACGCGCTGATCACCCGCCGCCTGCGCGCCTCCCAGTGACGTGGAGTACGACATGACCACCACCACCCCGTCCGCCCCCGGCCGCGCCCACCGGGCGCCCGTGCGAACCCCTGCCCGCGCCGGCAGGGCCGGCGGCCAGCACAAGGCCGGGCCGCTCGCGCGCGTCGTCCTCGGACTCGCGGCCCTGGCCTCGCTGTTCCCGCTGTACTGGACGCTGGTCGCGGCGTCCACCGACAGCCACGCGGTCGTCTCCAGCCCGCCGCCGATGCTGCCCGGCGGCAACCTGATCGAGAACCTCTCCTACGTGTGGCACAACGCCGGCGGGCGCGGCATGGGCGTGGCCCTGCTCAACTCCACGCTCGTGGCCGGGGCCGTCACCGTCAGCACGGTGACCTTCTCCGTCCTCGCGGGCTTCGCCTTCGCCAAGCTCCGATTCCGGGGGAAGAAGGTCATGCTCGGCCTGGTGCTGTCCACCCTCGCCGTGCCCGCGCAGCTCAGCGTCGTACCCCTGTTCATCCTGACCAGGAACCTGGGGCTGAGCAATCACCTCGGGGCGCTGATCCTGCCCGTACTGGTCACCGCCTTCGGCGTCTTCTTCATGCGTCAGTTCCTCTCGCAGGCACTGCCCACGGAACTCCTGGAGGCCGCCCGCGTCGACGGCGCCAACTCGCTGCGCGTCATCTGGCACGTCGTCTTCCCGATCGCCCGCCCGGCGATGGCGGTCCTGGGCATGCTGACCTTCGTCCAGTCCTGGAACGACTTCCTCTGGCCGATCATCGTCATGAACGGCTCCACCAACCCGACCGTCCAGGTCGCCCTCGCCGGACTGGGCACCGGCTGGTCGACCGACTGGTCCGTCATCACGGCCGGCGCCCTGATGGGCACCCTGCCCCTCCTCCTCGTCTTCGTCCTCTTCGGCCGTCACATCGTCGGCGGCATCACCCAGGGCGCCGTCAAGGGCTGACCTCCGCCCTCTCTCCTCTCGTCCCACACCCTCTGTCACAGGGAGGCTCCGCCATGTCCGCAACCCCCGCCACCGCCCCCGCTTCCGCGGCCGTCGACCGACTGCACTTCCCGCCCGGCTTCCTGTGGGGCGCGGCCACGGCCGCCTACCAGATCGAGGGAGCCGTCGCCGAGGACGGCCGCACCCCCTCGATCTGGGACACCTTCTCCCACACTCCCGGCAAGGTCGCGGGCGGCGACACCGGCGACATCGCCTGTGACCACTACCACCGCTACCGCACCGACGTCACCCTGATGTCCCACCTCGGGCTGCAGGCCTACCGCTTCTCGCTGGCGTGGCCCCGCATCCAGCCCGGAGGCCGGGGACCCGTCAACGCCAAGGGCCTCGACTTCTACAGCCGGCTCGTCGACGAACTCCTCGACGCCGGCGTCCAGCCCGTCGCCACCCTGTACCACTGGGACCTGCCCCAGGCGCTGGAAGACAGGGGAGGCTGGACCGAGCGCGAGGCCGCCGAGCGCTTCGGCGAGTACGCCGCCCTGGCCGCCGACGCCCTCGGCGACCGGATCGCGCTGTGGACCACCCTCAACGAACCCTGGTGCTCGGCCTTCCTCGGCTACGGCTCCGGCGTCCACGCGCCCGGCCGCACCGACCCCGCCCTCGCCCTGCGCGCCGCCCACCACCTCAATCTCGGCCACGGCCGCGCCACCGCCGCCCTGCGCGCGGCCCTTCCCGCCCACGCCCAGATCGCGGTCTCCCTCAACCTGCACCACGTCCGCCCGCTCACCACCGACGCGGCCGACCTCGACGCGGCCCGCCGCATCGACGCCGTCGCCAACCGCGTCTTCACCGGCCCGATGCTCTCCGGCGGATATCCGGCCGACCTCCTCGCCGACACCGCCCACGTCGTCGACTGGGACACCCTCGTCAGGCCCGGCGACGAGGCCGCCATCGGCGCCCCCATCGACCTCCTGGGCATCAACTACTACACCCCGGCCGTCGTCTCCGCGCCGACGCCCGGAGCCGCCGCGGCCAACCACGCCCACGGCGACAGCGACCACTCCCCGTGGCCCGGCTCCGAGCACGTCGACTTCCACCTCCCGCCCGGCGACACCACCGACATGGGCTGGACCATCGACCCCACCGGCCTCTACGACCTCCTCATGGCCACGTCCCGCGCCCACCCGGGCCTCCCGCTGGCCATCACCGAGAACGGCGCCGCCTTCCCCGACGTCCCGACGGCTGACGGCCGGATCCGGGACCACGACCGGATCGACTACCTCCACCAGCACCTCGCGGCCGTTCACCAGGCAATCGCCGACGGCGCCGACGTGCGCGGCTACTTCCTCTGGTCCCTGCTCGACAACTTCGAATGGGCCTACGGCTACGAGAAGCGCTTCGGCGCCGTCCACGTCGACTACACCACCCAGCTGCGCACCCCGAAGGCCAGCGCCCGCTGGTACTCCCGGGCGATCGCCACGAACGCGGTCCCGCCCCGCTAGGACCGGATGCTCCAGGTGGCGTGCAGCCGCCGGTGGTGGTCCACCCGGCGGACCGGTCCCGTCAGGATGACCCGCGCGGTCAGCCGCGGTTCCGTGCTGGAGGAACCGAACAGCAGCTCCAGTGCTCCCGGCTCCACCACGCGCGTTCCCTCCCGGCCCGTGAACGAGGCCAGGTCCGCGGGTACGGTCACGTGGATCCGCCTGCTCTCACCGGGGGCCAGGTCGACCCGTACGTATCCGACGAGTCTCCGCACGGGCTGCACCACGGAGGCCACCGGGTCGTGCAGGTACAGCTGGACGACTTCGGTACCGGTGCGGTCGCCGGTGTTCGCCACGGTGAGGGCCAGCCGCAGCTCGCCGTCCGTGGCGGTCTCGGAGGTCTCGACGTCCAGGTCGCTCCAGGCGAAGGTGGTGTAGGTGAGTCCGTGTCCGAAGCCGAAGGCCGGCGTCGGGTCGATGCTGGAGACCTCGCTGCGGTGGCCCAGCCGGGAGGCCAGATAGGTGGACGGCTGGGCGCCGGGGTGGCGGGGCACGCTCACGGGCAGCCGGCCGCTCGGGTCGGTCCGCCCGCTGAGGACGGCGGCGATGGCGGCCGTGCCGGCCTCGCCGGGGAAGAAGGTCTGGACGACGGCGGCGGACTCGTCGGCCGCCCGCCCGAGCGCGTACGGCCGGCCCGCCAGCAGCGTGGTCACGACCGGGGTCCCCGTGTCGAGGAGCGCGTCGAGCAGCTGCTGCTGCGCCCCGGGCAGGACGAGGGACTCCGCGTCGCAGCCCTCGCCGCTGGTGCCCCGCCCGAAGAGCCCCGCGCGGTCGCCGAGGGCCGCCACGACGACGTCCGCGCCGCGGGCGAGTTCGAGAGCCACCGCGAAGCCCTCGGTGGTGTCGTCGTCGACGCCCGTGCCGGGGGCCACCACGATCTCGGCGCCGGGGAACTCGGCGGCGAGAGCCTCGCGGAGGGTGGGCAGCTCGATGCCGAGGGGCGTGCCGGGATGCCGGCTGCCCACGTGGACGGGGAAGGAGTAGCAGCCGAGGACGGCGGTGGGCGCCTCGGCGTGGGGGCCGATCAGGGCGATCCGGCGCGGGACGCGCGGGTCGAGCGGCAGGATGCCGTCGTTGCGGAGCAGGACGACGGCCCGTTCGGCGATGCGGCCGGCCAGCTCGCGGTTGGCGGCCGGATCCAGGCCGACCGTGCCGCGGAGGCGGTCCGGGTCGGCCGTGGAGTCGGCGCCGCGCAGCGCCGGAGGGACCGGGCTCCAGTCGGGGTCGAGCAGCCCGAGCCGCACCTTCTGCAGCAGGACCCGCCGGACCGCCCGGTCCACCAGCTCTTCGGACACGTGACCCCGCCGGACCGCGTCGAGGAGCGGCGCGCCGAAGGTCTTGACGGTGGGCAGTTCCACGTCGACACCGGCGGCGAGGGCCGCCCCGGCCGCCTCGCCGAACGTGCCGGCCACGCCGTGCAGGGTCTTCAGGAACGCGATGCCGAAGTAGTCGGCCACGACGGTGCCGGTGAAGCCCCAGGTGTCCCGGAGCAGCCCGGTGAGCAGGCCGTTGTCGGCGGCCGAGGGAAGGCCGTCGGTGTCGGTGTAGGCGTGCATCACCGAGCGGACGCCGCTCTCGCGGACCGCCATCTCGAAGGGCGGCAGGATCACGTCGGCCAGCTCCCTCGCGCCCACGCCGACGGGGGCGAGATTGCGCCCGGCCCGGGAGGCGGAGTAGCCGGCGAAGTGCTTGAGCGTGGCGACGACCCCGGAGGACTCGAGGCCCTGGACGTACGCGGTGGCGATGGTCCCGACGAGGTACGGGTCCTCGCCGATGGTCTCCTCGACGCGCCCCCAGCGGGCGTCACGGACGACGTCGAGGACGGGCGCGAGGCCCTGGTGGACGCCGACCGCGCGCAGGTCCCGGCCGATGGCGGCGGCCATCTCCCGTACGAGCGCGGGGTCGAAGGTGGCGCCCCACGAGAGGGGCACGGGATAGGCGGTGGCGCCCCAGGCCGCGAAGCCCGCGAGGCACTCCTCGTGGGCGACGGCCGGGATGCCGAAGCGGTTCGCGGCCGTGATCCGCTCCTGCGTCCGCATCAGGGAGAGGGCGCCGAGGGCGGGGTCGACGGGGGCGCTGCCGAAGGGCCGGGTGAGCTGGCCGAGACCGGCGGGCAGCAGGTCGTCGAGGTCGACCGGCTCCTCCATGTCGTGCTGGTACGGGGCGACCTCGGCGCCCTCGTCGGAGGCCCCGACCCACACGCCGTACAGCTGGGCGGTCTTCTCCTCCAGGGTCATCTCGCGCATCAGCGCGTCGACGCGGACCTCCGCGCTCAGCGAGGGGTCGCGCCAGGCGCGGTACGGGGCTCGGGGCTGGGTGACCACGGTGTCGGTCATTTTCCTCCGACTCCCGTCGGGCCCTGGACAGGGCGACGGGCGAAAGACGGGCGGACGGGACGGGGAGCGTGGAGAGGATGACGGCCCGCCACGACGAGCGGGCCGGTCTCGAGGGTCGCCGCCGCCGCGACGGGCGCGGCGGCGACGACCGGTGAGGTGTTCGGCGCGGCGTGAGGGAAGCCGCAGGGTGTCAGGTGCGGGTCCAGCGCTGGTTGCTGCCGTTCGAGCAGGAGTAGAGCTGGATCAGGGTGCCGTTGGCGGTGCCGGCGGCGACGGCGTCGAGGCAGAGGCCGGACTGGACGCCGACGACGGATCCGTCGGAGTTGAGGCGCCACTTCTGGTTGTCGCCGCCCCAGCAGCTGTAGATCTGCACCTTGGCGCCGTTGCCGGTGCCGGCGGCGTCCAGGCACTTGCTGCCGTAGACCCTGAGCTCGCCGGCGGCGGTGTAGGTCCACTGCTGGTTGGTGCCGCTGTGGCAGTCCCACAGCTGGACCTGGGTGCCGTCGGTGGTGCCGGCGCCGGGCACGTCCAGGCAGCGGCCCGAAGCGACGCCCTTGATCTGTCCGGAACCGGGCGAAGGGGTCGGAGTGGGCGTGGGGGAGGCGCCGTTGAGCGCGTTGAGGACGGAGGAGTAGGCGGGCTTCTTGCTGCCGTCGCCGTTGAACAGCAGCGGCGTCTGCTCCGCCCGCCAGGAGTCGGTGTCGCGCACGCCCCAGACGGTGATGCCGAGGCAGCGCGGGACGGCCAGACAGTCGTTGGTCACGTTGGCGTAGGTCGTGGCCGAGGCGCCCTGGATGTCGAGCTCGGTGACGGCCACGTCGACGCCGAGGGCGGCGAAGTTCTGCAGCGTGGTGCGGAAGTTGCTGTTGTACGGGCTGTCGTTGTTGAAGTGCGACTGGAAGCCGACGCAGTCGATGGGCACGCCGCGCTGCTTGAAGTCCCGGACCATGGCGTACATGGCCTGGGTCTTGGCCCAGGTCCAGTTCTCGACGTTGTAGTCGTTGTAGCAGAGCTTGGCGGCCGGGTCGGCGGCGCGTGCGGTGCGGAACGCGACCTCGATCCAGTCGTTGCCGGTGCGCTGCAGGTTGGAGTCGCGCCGCGCTCCCGAACTGCCGTCGGCGAACGCTTCGTTCACCACGTCCCACTGGGCGATCTTGCCCTTGTAGTGGGCCATCACGCCGTTGATGTGGTTGACCATGGCCTGGCGCAGCGTGCTGCCGCTGAGGTTCTGCATCCAGCCGGGCTGCTGGGAGTGCCAGGCCAGCGTGTGCCCGCGTACCTGCTTGCCGTTCTGCACCGCCCAGTTGTAGACGCGGTCTCCGGCGGTGAAGTCGAACCGGCCCTGCTGGGGTTCGGTGGCGTCGATCTTCATCTCGTTCTCGGGGGTCACCGAGTTGAACTCGCGGCTCGCGATCGTCGTGTACGCCGAGTCGCCCAGCCTGCCCGAGGCGATGGCGGTGCCGAAGTAGCGCCCGGTCTGGGCCGCCGCGCTGCCGAGCGTGCTCTCGGCGGCGTGGGAGGCGGGCGGCGCCACCAGGGCGGCGGTCGAACCGAGGACGCCGACGATCAGCGCCGCACACAGCCCGCCGATCTTCCGGCGGACTGTGGAGGGGGGAACGGCAGGTGAGCGCATGACTGAACCTCCAGGACGGACATCACGGAAGGAGTTGAGCGCGGCGGAGTGGGATCCGCGTCGGCGACGTCCCGCATGGGGAACGTCCGCAGGGGCGATCCCCGTTCAAGGGCGAGTGGCACGTTTCAAGGCCGGCACCCGGAGCTCGGATGGAGGGGCGCCGCCGACTCGGGACTCAGTGTGGAAACCTCGGAGAAACAAGTCAAGACTTTCGAAATCTTTCGATGGGCCGCGACCCGAGTTCTTTGCTCAGGGAGCCTCAGAAGTGCCGGGCTCAGGGCACGATCGCCATCGCAAGACGCCGAAAGGCACCGAAAGTCTTTCGGTGAGCCTCGTCCCCACCGGTGGTGAGACTCCTGTGCGGCCCCCGCCCGCCGGTGCTCCTAGCTGCGGGGCGGGGCCGTGGACAGCCGGACCTTGAGCTCGGTCGACAGCTCCATTCGTGGTGTGACCAGAGGCTGGTCCTCCATGACCTGGAACAGGGTGCGGGCCGCGACCCGGCCCATCTCCTCCAGCGGCTGACGCACCGTCGTCAGCGGCGGCGACAGCCACTCGCACATCGGCAGGTCGTCGAAGCCGACCACGCTGAGGTCCTGAGGGATGCTCAGCCCGAGCTGCCGGGCGGCTTCGTAGACGCCCATCGCCTGCTGGTCGCTGCCCGCGAAGACGGCGGTCGGCGGCTCGGGGAGGGCGAGCAGCTCCTGCGCGCACCGGAACCCGCCCTCGTGCTGGAAGTCGCCGAACCGGATCAGGTCGCGGTCGATCTCGATCCCGGCCCGTTCCAGGGCGGTCCGGTACCCGTCGATGCGGGCCTGGCTGCAGAGCATCTCCTTGCGTCCGCCGATCGTGGCGATGCGGCGGTGCCCGAGCTCCAGCAGGTGCTCGGTGGCGGCGAGGCCGCCCGCCCAGTTGGTCGCGCCGACGCTGGGCACGCCGTTGCCGGGCAGGTCGATGGGGTCGATGACGACCAGGGCCACCCCGGCCCGTTCGACCTGCTCGCGCTGGGCCTTCGTGACGGAGGCGGTCACGAGGATGACCCCGTCGCTGTGGTGCAGGACCGGCAGTGCGGCCCAGCTGGACGGCGTGGCCTCGCCCGGCGGGACGAGCGACACGACGGTGCCGACGCTCCGCAGGGCGCACTCGGCCTCGACGCCACGCAGGATCTCCACCGCCCACGCGCTGTCCAGACCGCCGATGATCAGGTCGACGAGGCCCGATCTGCGGGCCCTGCCCTGCCGGCCGGGCGGGAGGTAGTGGTGGGAGCGCAACAGGCCCTCGATCCGTTTGCGCGTCGAGGGTGCGACATCGGAGCGGCCGTTGATCACCTTGGAGACGGTGGCCTGGGAGACCCCTGCCTCGGCGGCGATGAGGGCCAGGGTCGGACGCTGCTCGCTCAACTTCCCTCCTCTGCTCCCCTGTGCGCGAAGGCCTCGGCCGGCGACAGGTATCGCAAACTTTCGAAGAGTCTCCGGGCGGCCCGACCTGCGTGTCAAGCCCGTCAACAGCCGCGTATTTTCAGGTAAATCGGCGACAACTCTTGACCCGGCGGCCCCACGTTCCTAGCTTATGGCGGCACAGAATTCGAGAGTATTTCGAAATGTTTTCGGGCGCATGACCGGCATCCCCACCCCGGAGGTCCCATGACCAGCACCCTCCCGAGCCGACGGAACTTCCTGGCACTCTCGGGCCTGACCGCACTGTCCGTCTCCATGGCCGCGGCCTGCGGATCCGGTGGATCCGGCGCCGGGCGGACGGCCGACGGCAAGGTCGCCCTGGAGTGGTGGAACATCGCCACGACGGAACCGGGCAAGTCCCTCTTCCCGCAGATCTCCTCGGCGTTCACGTCCGCTCACCCGAACATCAGGATCGACACCACCTCGTTGGAGAACGAGGCGTTCAAGTCCAAGCTGACCGCCACCACTTCCTCCGGCAAACTCCCCGACATCTTCCAGACCTGGGGTGGCGGCGTGCTCCAGCAGCAGGTCGACGCCGGGCTGGTCGAGGACCTCACCGACGCGCTGGACTGGTCGTCCGACCTCACCCCGGTCTCGCTGCAGGCCTACCAGTTCGGCGGCCGGACCTACGCGGTGCCCTACGACATCGGCATGGTCGGCTTCTGGTACAACAAGAAGCTCTTCGCCAGGGCCGGGATCACCGCGCCGCCGGCCACCTGGGCCGAGTTCCTCGAAGACGTCCGCAAGCTCAAGGCGGCGGGCATCACCCCGATCGCCCTCGCGGGCAAGGAGAAATGGCCGGGCCACTACTACTGGGCCTACCTCGCGATGCGCGTCGCCGGTCTGCCCGCCCTGCAACAGGCCGCCTCCACCAAGGACTTCACCGGAGCCGGCTTCGTCCGGGCAGGCACCCACCTCAAGGAGCTGGTCGACCTCCAGCCGTTCCAGACGGCCTTCCTCGGCGCCGGCTACGCCACCCCCGGCGGCCAGGCGGCGACCATGGGCAACGGCAAGGCCGCCATGGAGCTGATGGGGCAGTGGGGGCCGTCGGTGCAGAAGGACGCGGGCGCCGACCTCGGAGCGGACCTGGGCTTCTTCCCGTTCCCGACGGTCGACGGCGGCGTCGGCCGGGTCACCGAGGTGTTCGGCGGTGGCGGCGGCTTCGCCCTGCGCAAGGGCGCTCCGAAGGAGGCGCTGGACTTCCTGAAGTTCTTCGTTCTGGAGAACGAGTCCAAGCTGCTGGCCTCCAACGGCTACCTGCCGGTGGTCAAGGGCGCGGAGAGCGGGCTCACCGACGCCAACAAGAAGGTGGTGGCCGAAAGCCTCTCCAAGGCGACGGGCTTCCAGCTGTTCCTCGACCAGGCCTACCCGCCGGCGGTCGGCCAGGAGGTCAACGACAGCGTCGCCGACCTCATCGCGGGCAAGAAGACACCCGAGCAGGTCACCACGTCGATCACCGAGGCTGCGAAGGGTGCCTAGCTCCGTGTCCACCCTCACCAAGGACCCGTCCGAGGGCCCGGCCGGGGGCCCGGCCGAGGACCCGATCGAGGAGCGGACGGAGGACGCCGCACCGGTGCGTCCGCCCGTCCGGTCCCGGACGCTCCTGGCGAGATGGGGACGCTGGGCGTCGGTCGCCTGGTTCCTCGTCCCGGCCCTCGTCCTCTTCCTCGTCTTCGTCCTCGCCCCGATAGTCGTCGCCGTCTACACCGGCTTCTTCAAGTGGGGCGGGGTCGGCCCCATGGACGACTTCGTCGGTCTCGCGAACTACACCCGGCTCTTCGACGACCAGGTCTTCCTCGGAGATCTGGGACGGGGGCTGTACCTGATCGTCCTGTCGATCACGGTGCAGCTGCCGTTCGCGCTGTTCACCGCGATCCTGCTCAACCAGCGGCTGCGCGGCCGGGCCGTCTACCGGATGCTGTTCTTCGCGCCGTACATCCTGTCCGAGGTGGTCACGGCGGTCCTCTTCGCGATGGTCTTCCTGCCCGGCGACGGCATGGCCGACCACCTCGCCGGCGCCCTGGGCCTGGAGGGGCTGCAGGGCAGGTGGCTCGCCGACCCCACGACGGTCATGCCGACCCTGTTCGTCGTCATGATCTGGAAGTACTTCGGCTTCCACATGATGCTCTTCCTCGCCGGCCTGCAGGGCATCCCGGCCGAGGTCCTCGAGGCCGCGTCCCTCGACGGTGCCGGCGCCTGGCAGCGCTTCCGGCACGTGACGCTGCCGCTGCTCGGCCCGACGATCCGGATCAGTGTCTTCCTGTCGATCATCGGGTCCATCCAGCTCTTCGACCTCGTCTGGGTCATGACCGCGGGCGGGCCCAACCACTCCTCCGAGACGATGGCGATCTCGATGTTCCAGTTCGGGTTCAAGCGGTACCAGGTCGGCTACGCCAGCGCGATCAGCGTGGTGCTGTTCATGATCAGCCTGGTCTTCTCCCTCTTCTACCAGCGCTACGTGCTCCGCCGTGACCTGAGCGGCGCCGTCACCCCGGGCGGTGGCCGATGAACGCCCGAAGGACCGCACGGGGAATCTCGCTGCACGCCGTGATCTGGCTGATCGGCGCGTTCGTCGTCGTCCCGCTGATCTACGCGGTGATCTCCGGGTTCAAGAGCACCGGCGAGCTGACGAGCAACCCGTTCGGGCTGCCGGAGCGGTGGAGGGCCGCCAACTACACGGGCATCCTCGGCGACGCCATGTTCTGGCGGCAGATCGCCAACAGCGCCGGCATCGCGGTCGGTACGGCGCTCTGCACGGTGGCGGCCTCCGCGATGGCGGCGTTCGTGCTGGCCCGGTACGCCTTCCGGGGCAGGGAGTTGTTCTACACGCTGTTCACGATCGGGCTGATGTTCCCGTTCGCGGTGGCCGTCCTGCCGCTGTTCCTCATGCTGCGCACCTTCGGCCTGCTCGACAACCCGCTCGGGGTGATCCTCCCGCAGGCGGCCTTCGGGCTCCCCATGACGATCATCATCCTGCGCGGCTTCTTCCGCACCATCCCGGCGGAGATCGAGGAGGCGGCCGTCATGGACGGCTGCGGCAAGTTCCGCTTCTTCTGGCAGATCCTGCTGCCGATGGCGCGCCCGGCGCTCGGCACCGTCTCGGTGCTGGCGATCGTCGCCAGCTGGAACAACTTCTTCCTGCCGCTGCTGGTGTTCAACGACCCGAAATGGCAGACGATCCCGGTCGGCGTCCAGCAGTTCCAGGGCCAGTACTCGACCGACTACGCACTCGTCCTGGCCTACATCGTGCTCGCCATGGTCCCCGCCCTCGCCTTCTACGCCGTCGCCGAACGGCAGCTGATCGGCGGCCTCACCGCGGGCGCCACCAAGGGCTGACCCGTTCCGCGCCACCTCCACCCCCCGAGGAGACGTTGTGAAACGACTGACCGCACTGATACTCGCGCTGACATCCGCGTTACCGTCACAGGCCGCGGCCGACCTCGCCCGACCCGCCGCCGACCCCGCCCGCCCCGCCGGCACCGCCCTCTCCGCCGTCGCGCCCGGGTGGTCCGTCATCGACTTCCGCGCCGCACTCCAGCCCATCGACGGATTCGGCTTCTCGATGGCCTTCCAGCGGGCCGACCTGCTGCACGGCGCGCGCGGCCTCGGCCCGGCCAAGCGGCGCGAGGTGCTCGACCTGCTGTTCAGCAAGGACAAGGGCGCGGGACTGTCGATCCTGCGCCTGGGCATCGGGTCGTCGACCGACCGGGTCTACGACCACATGCCGACGATCCTGCCGACCGATCCCGGCGGGCCGGACGCGACGCCGACGTACGTGTGGGACGGCTGGGACGGCGGCCAGGTGTGGCTCGCCAAGGAGGCCAAGGCGTACGGCGTCCAACGGTTCTTCGCCGACGCCTGGAGCGCCCCGGCCTTCATGAAGACCAACGGCAGCGAGAACGACGGCGGCGAGCTCCGCCCCGAATGGCGGCAGGCCTACGCGAACTACCTCGTCCAGTACGCGAAGTTCTACCAGCGCGAAGGCATCGGGATCACCGACCTCGGATTCACCAACGAACCCGACTGGACGGCGACCTACGCCTCGATGCGGTTCACCCCACAGCAGGCCGTCGACCTCCTCAAGGTGCTCGGGCCCACCGTCCGCGCGTCCGGTCTGAAGACGCAGCTGGTCTGCTGCGACGCCGCCGGCTGGGACCGGCAGGTCGCCTACACCGAGGCCATCGAGGCGGACCCCGCGGCCGACAAGGCCGTGCGGACCATCAGCGGCCACCGCTACAGCGGTCCGACGTCGGTGCCGCAGCCCACCGACAAGCACGTCTGGATGTCGGAATGGTCGCCGGACGGCACCACCTGGAACGAGAACTGGGACGACGGCAGCGGCTACGACGGCCTCACCGTCGCGGCCGACATCCAGAACACCCTGACCGCCGGCAACGCCAACGCCTACGTCTACTGGACCGGCGCGTCCCTCGGCACGACCCGGGGGCTCATCCAGCTCGCCAACCCCGGCGACGACTACCGCGTGTCCAAGCGGTACTGGGCACTGGCCGCCTTCAGCCGGTTCATCCGCCCCGGCGCCGTACGCGTGCCGGTCACGAACGCCGACCCGGCCCTCCAGGTCACGGCCTTCCGCAACGGCGACGGCAGCCGCGTCATCGAGATCCTCAACACCGCGGCCACCGAGCGCTCCGCCGCCTTCTCCCTCCGCGGCGGCCACGACCGGCACCCCCAGGGCTACGTCACCGACGAGACCCGCTCGATCACCCCGGCCGACATCGTCTCCACGCACGGCACGACCCTCACGGCGAAGCTCGCCCCCCGCGCGCTGACCACCATCGTCCTCGACTGAACCGTCCTGCACCCGAGGAGTCCGCCATGTTCATGCCCCGGAGTCTCATCGCCCTGTCCGCCGCCGCATGCCTCGCGGCCGGCCTCGCCGCCGCGCCCGCCACCGCCGAGTCCCGTCCCAGGACGCTCGGCGAACTGGCCAGGACACACCACAAGTACTTCGGCTCCGCCACCGACAACCCGGAGTTCACCGACGCCCCCTACCTGAAGCTCCTCGGCAGCGAGTTCGGACAGACCACCCCCGGCAACGCCATGAAGTGGTACGCCACCGAACCCGAGCGCGGCGTCTTCGACTTCACCGCAGCCGACGAGGTCGTGGCCTTCGCCAGGGCCCACCACCAGAAGGTCCGCGGCCACACCCTCATCTGGCACAACCAGCTCCCCGCCTGGCTCACCGAGCGCAGCTGGACCGCCGACGAACTGCGCGCCGTCCTCAAGAACCACATCCAGACCGTCGTCCGGCACTTCAAGGGCCGGGTGATCCACTGGGACGTCGTGAACGAGGCCTTCAACGAGGACGGCACCTATCGCGAGACGCTCTTCTACAAGACGCTCGGCCCCGGCTACATCGCCGACGCCCTGCGCTGGGCCCACGAGACCGACCCGCACGCCAAGCTGTACCTCAACGACTACAACGTCGACGGGATCAATCCCAAGAGCGACGCCTACCACACCCTGATCAAGCAGCTGAAGGCCGACGGCGTCCCGGTGGAGGGCTTCGGCCTCCAGGGTCATCTGGCGCTCCAGTACGGCTTCCCCGCCGACGTCCGGCAGAACATGCAGCGCTTCGCCGACCTCGGCGTCGACGTCGCCGTCACCGAGCTCGACATCCGGATGAACCTCCCGGCGACCCCGGACAAGCTCGCCACCCAGGCCACCTGGTACGCCGACTACGTCAAGGCCTGCCTGGCGGTGACGCGATGCGTCGGCGTCACCATCTGGGACTACACGGACAAGTACTCGTGGATCCCCTCCGTCTTCCCCGGCGAGGGCGCCGCGCTGCCCTACGACGAGAACCTGCGGCCCAAGCCCGCCTACCACGCCATCAGGGAGGTGCTGGGCGGATGATCAGGACCGCGATCGTCGGAACGGGCGGGATCGCCGGCATCTGCCACGTCCCCGCCCTCCGGGCCCAGGCACACCGGGCCGAGATCGTGGCAGCCGTCGACGTGGACGCCGCGCGCGCCGAGGCCTTCGCGGCCGAACACGGCATCCCCGCCGTCCACACCGACCTGCGCACGATGCTGAAGGAGCAGAACCCGGACGTCGTGCACCTGTGCACGCCGCCGTACCTGCACGCCGAACAGGCCGTGGCCTGCCTGGAGGCCGGGGCGTGGGTGTGGTGCGAGAAGCCCGTGGCCCTGTCGCTGGCCGAGCTCGACCGCATCCACGACGCCGAGGGCCCCGCCGCCGCGGGCGCCGTGTTCCAGCACCGGTACGGCTCCGGAGCCCGCCACCTGCGCGAAAGGATCGCGGCCGGGACGCTGGGACGACCGCTGGTCGCGCAGTGCGTCACGGCCTGGTACCGCGACGACGCCTACTACGAGGTGCCCTGGCGCGGCACCTGGCGGAGCGAGGGCGGCGGCCCGACGCTGGGCCACGGCATCCACCAGATGGATCTGATGCTCGACGTGCTCGGCCCCTGGGCCGAGGTGCGCGCGATGGCCGGCCGCCTCGCACGCGACATCCAGACCGAGGACGTGTCCGCTGCACTGGTCCGGTTCGAGAACGGAGCCATCGCGACGGTCGTCAACAGCGTCCTGTCCCCACGCGAGGAGAGCTACCTGCGCTTCGACCTCACCGACGCCACCGTCGAACTGCGGCACCTGTACGGCTACTCCAACGCGGACTGGACGTTCACCGCCAGGTCGCCCCGCGCGACGTGGGAGCCGGCGGACGACCTGCCCAGCTCGCACACCGCCCAGCTCGCCGCCTTCCTGGACGGCTACGAGGCGGGGACCCGGCCCGACCTCGGCAGGACCACCATGGAGCTGGTCACCGCCCTGTACAAGGCCGCGATCACCGGCCTGCCGGTCAGGCGCGGGGAGATCGACGCGGCCGACCCGTTCTACGGCTCGCTCCACGGGGGACGCCCGGAGGTGTTCCGATGACGTTCGAACTCCTGGAGAACGAGGACGCGTTGACCGTCCGCGCCCGCGGCACCGACCTCTTCCGCTACGTGCACCGGCCGGTCATGGACCCCTTCGAGGCGCCGAAGCCGTACCTGCATCCGGTGCGCACGCTCGCCGGCGACGTGGTCACCGGGTACCGGCCGCACGACCACCGCTGGCACAAGGGCGTCCAGATGACGGCGTCGTGGGTGTCGGGGCAGAACTTCTGGGGCGGCGGCACCTACCTGCGCGGGCAGGGCTATGTCGACCTGCCGAACCTCGGCACCATGCGCAGCCTCACCCTGTTCGCCTGGACGGGCCACGGCCGCGCCGTGATCACCGAGGACCTGGCCTGGCACACCATGGCGGGGGAGCACTGGATCGACGAGCGCCGCACGCTCACCGCACGTGACGTCGAGGCCGACTCCTGGACCCTGGAGATCAGAACCGCACTCACGAACGTCCACGACACCGCCCTGGTCTTCGGCAGCCCCGGCACGCAGGGCAGAGAGCTCGCCGGATACACCGGCCTGTTCTGGCGCGGCCCGCGCGCCTTCACGGGCGGTCATGTGATCGGCCCCGGAATGGGCGAGAAGGGCGACTGGCTGGCCTTCGTCGGCAGCCACGACGAGGTCGACCGCTCCTCCACGCTCCTGTTCCTGGACGACCCGGACGCCCCCTGCCACTGGTTCGTCCGCAGTGAACCCATCCCCGCCGTCAACCCGTCCCTGGCGTTCGACGAGGAACTGCCGCTGGCCCCCGGCGACACCCTGTCGCGTCGCTACCGGATCGTCGTGGCCGACGGAGCGTGGACGCCCGCACGCCTGTCCCGGCACGTCGCGGAACACCCGTGGTGACCCGGCTCCCCGGCGGCGTGGGCATCTCCGGCCTGACCGTCTACGACTGGGAGGCCGCCGACGGGCTGTGCGGAGGCACGCCCCACATGCACCTCGTCTGCTCCGAGGCGTACGTCGTCGTCAGCGGCACGGGCAGCGTCCAGACCCTCACCACCACCGGCTTCGCCGACACCCCGCTGCACCCCGGCGACGTCGTCTGGTTCACCCCCGGCACGATCCACCGCCTCGTCAACGCCGGCGGCCTGCGCCTCCTGGTCCTCATGCAGAACAGCGGTCTCCCCGAGGCCGGCGACGCGGTCTTCACCTTCCCCGCTCCCGTGCTGGCCGATCCCCACGCCTACCAGGCGGCCGCCGCCCTGACCGGCGACCACGCCACCGCGGCGCGCCGCCGCCGCGACCTGGCGCTCGAAGGATTCCTGGCCTTGCGCGAAGGCGGGCTCGCGGAGTTCCACGCCGCGGCCCAGCGGCTGAAGAGCGGGCTCCTGGACGACTGGCGGACCCGCTGGCGTGACGGCGCCCTGGCCGCCGCCCTCGAGACCGGCCGTCAACTGGAACGGCTGAAGGCCGGAGACCTCTCCTACCTCGGCCACGGCGAAGTGTCACGAAGGGAATGCCCGGAGCACCCGCTCTTCGGCATGTGCGGCCGGCTGCACACCTATCCCGTCCCCGACTCTCCGACGCGGCCGCCCCGCGGCCCCTCGGGTTCACCCCACCCTCACACCTCGAAGGAGCACGCCTGATGCGGTTGCATCATCGCTCACCGATCCCATGGAAACGCCCGCTCGCCGTCCTCGCCCCGCTGCTGCTCCTGGCCACCTTCTTCGGTGCGCAGCCGGCCGCCGCGGCGACCGTCGACACCAACGCCTGGTACGTGCTGGTCAACCGCAACAGCGGCAAGGCCCTGGACGTCTACAACCTGGCGACCGGCGACGGCGCCCGCATCACCCAGTGGACCAGGAACGACCAGAACCAGCAGCAATGGCAGTTCGTCGACTCCGGCGGCGGCTACTTCCGGATCAAGTCCCGCCACTCCGGCAAGGTGCTCGACGTCCGCGACGCGTCCACCGCCAACGGCGGCCCGATCGTCCAGTGGTCGGACCTGAACGCCACCAACCAGCAGTGGCGGCTGGCCGACAGCTCGGACGGCCACGTGAGGCTCATCGCGCGCCACAGCGGCAAGGCCCTCGAAGTGCAGGGCGCCTCCACCGCCGACGGCGCGAACATCGTCCAGTACGACGACTGGGGCGGCGCCAACCAGCAGTGGCAGCTCGTCAAGGTGGGCGCCGGCACCCCCGGCACGTGCGCCCTGCCCTCGACGTACCGCTGGTCGTCGACGGGCGCGCTGGCGCAGCCCAAGGCGGGATGGGCCTCGCTCAAGGACTTCACCGTCGCTCCCCACAACGGCAGGCAGCTCGTCTACGCGACGACGCACGGCGCCGCGGGCACCGGAGCGGGCTGGGGTTCGATGAACTTCACCCCGTTCACCAACTGGTCGGAGATGGCCTCGGCCGGCCAGAACACAATGTCGACCTCCACGGTCGCGCCCTCGCTCTTCTACTTCGCGCCGAAGAACACCTGGGTGCTCGCCTACCAGTGGGGCAGGACCGCCTTCTCCTACCGGACGTCGAGCGATCCCACGAACCCGAACGGCTGGTCGGCGGAGCAGGAACTGTTCTCCGGCACGATCTCCGGATCCGGAACGGGGCCCATCGACCAGACGCTCATCGCCGACGGCACGAACATGTACCTGTTCTTCGCCGGCGACAACGGCAAGATCTACCGGGCCGGTATGCCGATCGGGAACTTCCCGGGCAGCTTCGGCGCGACCTCGACCGTCGTCATGAGCGACACGACGAACAACCTGTTCGAGGCCCCGCAGGTCTACAAGCTCCAGGGCCAGGACCGCTACCTCATGATCGTCGAGGCGATCGGCTCGCAGGGCCGGTACTTCCGCTCGTTCACGGCCACCAGCCTGAACGGCTCGTGGACGCCCCAGGCCGCGACCGAGACCAACCCGTTCGCCGGCAAGGCCAACAGCGGCGCCACCTGGACCAACGACATCAGCCACGGCGAACTCCTCCGCACCAGCGCCGACCAGACCATGACCGTCGATCCCTGCAACCTCCGCTTCCTCTACCAGGGACGCGATCCCAACTCCGGCGGCGACTACGGCCTGTGGCCCTACCGGCCGGGTCTGCTGACGCTGCAGCGCTGAGAACGCAAGGACCGGCTCCGGTACGGAGCCGGCGTGGCGGGCCCGCCCAAGACAGCCGGGCCC